>JAFOED010000024.1 GCA_017380355.1 Ruminococcus sp.
CGAAAAGCATTCCACTAGTAATAGAACACTTTTTATATTCTTTAATCGAATTAAGCATAAGCTGTGATAAGTCTGTCTGTGATGCTCTCTTCTGAAAAAGCTCCAGTCTGTCACTTACCTGCTCAATAGCTAAACTCATCACAACGTTACGTATACCTTCGTCAGCAAAGGACATAAAACGATTACCGGTCTGCTCAAATACATAGTCGCACAGACGCGAAAAACCAAAGACCTTAATATTACGACACTCTTTCGGTCCTAAGCGATTTAAGAACGCTTTTTCTGTCTCAAATGACAGCTGGTCAGGTACGATAAACATAAGTTTATCGTTACCACCTTGTGCCAGTTCACACATTTTATCATAAAGATATTCAGTTTTTCCGACACCGCTAGTGCCAAGTAATAAGTGAAGCATAGTAATCTCCGTTTAATTTTTTCTTTAATATATCAAGTTTTATGTCCGATAAATAGTACTCAGCTAAAAAAAGAGCTAATTTTCTCGTAGTATTCTACGATTTTAAATTTATACTCAACATCATCTTCAGTAATAACATTGAATTCATCGTCAGATAAATCTTCCTGCATACTGATTTTAGATGATGCTCCTACACAAAGTGTCGGATACATAACGCACCACCAGTTTTTGCCCTCGGCTTTGCCGATTTTAATCTGAACGGCGTCGTAGATTCCTGCAGGCATAGTAAAATCATCGTAGTATCTGGTATCAAAAAACGTTTCAGTAAGAGATACGTCAACATCGTAGTCGTAGCCTTTATCAAATACTGCTTTCTGTGCGCTATTTTTAATATACGTTAAGTTTTCTCGAGTTACCTCTTCTGCCCTGCTCTTACTGCTAACATCGCTATAAAGTGAAGAGCAACTGTCAAGCACGCTGTCCCTAACATAAAGCTTTAGTTTCTGGTCAGCTTCGCTATCAGAATTTGCGATTATATGTAGTCGCAACACATCGCTGTTAAGCTGTTTACACGTACTTTGAAACGGGACTGTGCTTATTAAAGTAACAATAACAAAAGACGCAACAAGCGACTTCATAAATAATTTCATATAAAAAAACCTGCCTTTCAAGATAACTTGAGTATAGGCAAGTTTTTATTTACTTATACAATTTTACAACCGTGTTTAATCGGAGCGCAGACGTAGAGCTTGTCGAAATCTTCGCTCATTTTCTCTTTACATTTTAACGCTTTTTTCTCTTCGAGAAAAATACCAAACACAGCAGAGCCTGAGCCACTCATACACGCACCTAATGCCTTGTTTTTAACCATAGTAAGCTTTATATCCTGAATCTCAGGAATCTGCATTACCGCTTCAAATTCGTTGTACAGACACTCGCACACGCCTCTGAGGCTTCTTCTGAAGAGATGCTTTACTAGTTCATCTGTAACCAAAAATCCCTTAGACGGTTTGCTGTCGGCTTTCGCGTAAGCCTGAGCAGTTGACACAGAAACATCAGGTTTACAGATAAGCACAGAGCACTTAGTAAGTGATGCAATTTTCTCGAGTGTAGTGCCGATACCAGAAGCAAGCTGAGTACCGCCAACGATACAGAAAGGCACGTCCGCACCTACTGTAGCGCCGATTTCGCACATCTGCTTATCAGTAAGTTTAGTATCAAAAATGCGGTTAAGCGCAAGAATAACTGCAGCAGCGTCTGTGCTACCACCAGCAAGACCCGCCTGAGACGGAATATTCTTCTGAATATCAACCGAAATCTTCTTTTCGGTTAACTCGCAATATTTATAAAACGCTTTTGCAGCTTTACACACGATGTTGCTGTCATCTGTCGGGATACCTTCTACGTCGCAAGTAACCGCTACTAAAGTTTCCTGTGAATCAGGTACTTCATCGCTTACTGTAACAGTATCGTACAGAGACACAGTCTGCATAACCATAGCTACATCGTGGTAACCATCGTCACGTTTTCCTTTTATATCAAGCGAAAGATTGATTTTCGCAGGTGCTAAAACTTTAAGTTGCATATTAAAGCTCCTTTAAAAACTCCTCAATAAGCGTAAGTGCTTTCTTTAAGTGCTTAAGTGAATATGAATAAGAAAGACGAACGTAACCCTCACCACACTCACCAAAAGCAGAACCTGGCACTAAAGCAACATGTTTTGCGTGTAAAAGCTTTGTACAGAACTCTTCGGATGTAAGGCCTGTTGACTTAATACATGGGAAGCAGTAAAAAGCTCCCTCAGGTTCAAAACAAGTAAGACCCATTTTATTAAGACTTCCGACAACAAGACGGCGTCTCATATCGTACTGGTCACGCATATAAGCGATAT
The DNA here is from genome assembly GCA_017380355.1 of Ruminococcus sp. Classification (GTDB taxonomy): domain Bacteria; phylum Bacillota; class Clostridia; order Oscillospirales; family Acutalibacteraceae; genus Ruminococcoides. The sequence goes on from JAFOED010000024.1 coordinate 2,307, forward strand.
CGTCATCACCATTTTTAAGTGCTTCGATAGCAGCATACTGTGCTGTTGTCGGAGCAGACATAATACAGAACTGGTGAAGTTTAGTCATCATCTCGACTATCTCTTTCGGACCACACGCAAAACCAAGTCTCCAGCCTGTCATAGCGTAGCTTTTAGAGAAGCCGTTAATAACAATTGTGCGCTCTTTCATACCTTCAATTGATGCAAAAGAGATATGATTTTTTCCACCGTATGTAAGCTCGGAGTAAATCTCGTCTGAAAGCACCATCAGGTCGTGTTCTTCAACGAGTTTTGCGATTGCCTCTAAGTCCTTTTTCTCCATAATCGCGCCTGTAGGATTATTAGGGAAAGGCAGAATAAGTAATTTAGTGTTTTCTGTTAGTTTATCCTTTATATCATCTACTGTGAGTCTGAAGTTGTTCTCCATCTTTGTTTCTATGATAACAGGAGTAGCCTGAGCCATAATAGTAAGTGGCTCGTAGCACACAAAGGACGGCTGTGGAATAAGCACCTCGTCGCCTTTGCCAACTAAACAGCGGATGGCAATGTCGATAGCTTCAGAACCACCGACAGTAACTACCACTTCACTGTCAGCGCTATATGTAAGATTGCATTTGCGCTTCATATAGTTAGAAATCTCTTCTCTAAGCTGTGCGAAACCGCGGTTCGGAGTATACCACGTTCTACCCATCTCGAGTGAGTCGATACCTGCTTTTCGGATGTGCCACGGAGTTTTAAAATCAGGCTCACCGATAGAAAGCGAGATAACGTTGTCCATTTCGTTGACAATATCAAAGAACTTACGGATACCTGACGGTTTTACGCTCTTGATAGAGTCATTTATCTTACTGCTGTAATCCATCAGACTATCATTTCCCTTCCGTCTGTTGGCTCTTCCACGTCAACAAGAGCAACAGAACCTTCTTTGTATCTCTTAAGCATAAAATGTGTGGCTGTAGAAACGATACCCTCAAGCGCTGAAAGCTTCTTAGCAACAAACGCAGAAACATCCTGAATAGTATCACCCTTAACTACAAGCGCGAGGTCGTAGCCACCAGCCATAAGATATACTGATGATACTTCATCAAACATCATAACTTTCTCAGCAATCTCATCAAAGCCTTTTTCCTTCTGTGGAGTAACCTTAAGCTCGATAATTGCCATAACACCAGCGTCAGGAACGCTATCCCAGTTAACCATTGCCTGATATCCTCTGATAACACCAGAGTCTTCGTACTCTTTAATCTGAGCTTTGATATAATCCTCAGGCTCGTTGAGCATAAGCGCGAGCTGAGCAGTAGTGTAAGCGGAATTTTCGCTTAATATCTTTAATAATTTATCCATAATGTACCTCCGTTACGTTGCTTGTAAAGCGCTTGTATCCATAACACACGCAGTATCAAAGAACACAGCACACGCAATACAGCAAAGTTCATATTTATCTTCATATATATTGATCATCAGAGCATCAGCAGACGTCAAAAACTGACGTGACACAACTCCTACAACCGAATTATCGATATTCATAATGTCGTAGGATTTTTCAAAAACATTTCCTCTGATGTGAAAACCTGCACCTCTGAAAGTAACTGCGACTTTCTCTCGAGAGCATTTCATTGCAATGTAAAAATTATCTTCAGCGGTTGTAACATAACAAGTACGAAAATTTCCAAGAAGCGTCTCTCGCATTTTTGCGATATACTTACTCTCTTGCATAATGTAAATCTTCTCTACGTGCGATTTATACGAACCAAAAATCTTGTACAAGATTTCGCCTGACTCGCTGTAAACAATATATCTTGAATTTTCGTCTGATTTGTCGCGTTTAAGATAAATCTTCACATATATCACCCTTGCTATTATTAACAAAAGAGAGATTATAATTCATTTATACGTTCAAGCCACAATCTGGCCTGCACATCACTAGGCATCTTGAAATCTCCCCTAGGAGAAAGGCTGACAGAACCGACTTTTGGACCATCAGGTAAGCACGAACGCTTAAACTGCTGAGTAAAAAATCTAAAGAAGAACTTCTGAATCCACTTCTTAATAGTGTATCTGTCGTAGTCTCCCTCAAAAGTCTTAAGAGCCATATAGAATATCTTCTCTGGAGAGAAGCCAAAGCGTACAAAGTAAAACAGGAAGAAATCGTGCAGCTGATAAGGTCCGACAACATCTTCTGTTATCTGCGAAATCTCGCCGTTACCGCTAGGTGGAAGAAGCTCCGGAGAAACCGGTGTGTTCAAAATATCTCTGATAACAGCTGCTGTTTCATTATCAACGAGAGTTGTTTCGTAACTAACCAAATAACGAACCATAGTTTTTGGAACTGAAGCGTTTACTGCATACATAGACATATGGTCACCGTTATAAGTAGCCCAACCGAGAGCTAACTCAGAAAGGTCACCGGTACCAACTACAAGAGCGTTAAGTTTATTCGCTATATCCATAAGCACCATCGTACGTTGACGCGCCTGTGCATTCTCGTAAGTTGTGTCGAATTCATTCTCATTGTGTCCTATATCTTCAAAATGCTGTTTTACAGCTTTTGTGATATCAACCTCAGAAAATTCTGCACCATAACACAGAGATAATTTTTCAGCATTACTCTTAGTACGTTTTGTAGTACCAAAGCACGGCATAGAAACAGCGTGTAGATTCTTATGATCAACACCTAAAATATCAAGTGCCTTAACGCTGACTATAAGTGCTAATGTACTATCAAGTCCTCCTGAAACACCAATAACAAGATGCTCGGTTTTCGCACTCTGCATACGGGTTGCAAGTCCAATAGCCTGCATAGTGAGAATGTCCTCGCAACGAGCTCTAATATCTGAACTTTCACTTGGAATAAACGGATATTTTCTGAATTTTCTACTAAGTTTTGTCTGTCTGAGTGCTATATCAAAAGTATTGCGATGAATTTCATCTTTACTGTCATAAACAAACAGATTATTCTTTCTACGCTCATAAGTAAGTCGCTCAACATCGATGTCAGCATAAGTAACATTCTCAGAAAACTTCACACTCTCATTGAGTATTTTTCCGTTTTCAGCGATGAGATTATGCGCTGAATAAACTAAATCCGTTGTACTTTCGCCAGGACCTGAACTAGCGTAAATATAAGCACAACTAAGTTTCGAGGACATAAGTTTAATTAATTCGCGTCGATACTCAGTTTTTCCAGCATACTCACTACTTGCAGAAAGGTTAGCGATTACTGTAGCACCACCGTTAACAGCTAAATTAACAGATGGAGAAACAGGAACCATAATATCATCAGCTATTTCAATACCGAGAACAAAATCTTTCATCTGATTACAAGAGAAAACTTGTTTAGAAGACAAAAGAAAAGTATTATCAGCGTAGGTGATAGTTTTATTCACATTCTTTCCAGATGTAAAATAGCGAAGCTCGCAATATTCATTAAAATTTGGAAGATTGATTTTTGGTACAGCACCTAAAATCTCACCCTTATAAATAACAAGAGCACAATTATACAAAGCGTCTCCATCAGCAATCGGTACGCCGATAACAGCAATAATATTTAACGCCTTAGTTTTTAATAAAATAGACTTAACCGCATCCTCCGCTTTCTTGATAAGGAAAGGCTGTAAAAACAAATCTCCACAGGTGTATCCAGTAACACAAAGTTCAGGAAAAACAACCAGTGATGCAGTCTGCTGAGTAGCATAAATAATCTGTGAAACAATCTGCTCGCTATTAAAAATACAATCTGCGACTTTAACTGTTGGAGTAGCACAAGCAGTCTTTATAAATCCGAAGTTCATAATATCACTCCAAAATAAAAATAACCATAACTTATAGTTATGGTTATTATAACCGATATTCGTTTTTTTTACAAGTATTTAAGCCGAATTTACGAGATAAACAGCCGATTATAGCATTTTCCTTCTGAACTTTTTATTAAACAGATAAATACCCTCCTGATAATCAGGCTCGTACTTACATAAAAAACAGCTCACATAGCCCATAATCAGCCAGAAAAACAGTACTGTAAACGATACGTCATAGAGAAGTGTTTTTTCTACAAAAGAATAAACAAGATAAGCACAAAGGAAAGAATACATACAAGGAAGTATGCTTTCTTTCAGGTTTTTATCTTTAAAAACATGTACAGAAATATGCTTTGCAAATCGCAGACCGAAAATAGAAAACAGCGTAAATCCGACGATACCCGAACACACAAGAATTGTCGCATAGCCGTTGTGGAAATCTGTAACAAACCATGACAACGCATCTCCATAAATATCCGAGAAATGTATACCGTTATCAAACTTATCTTCGCCGTAATCATAGACGTTACCTTTGCCAATACCAAACAACGGGAAGTCAGAAAACAGAGAAGCAGCCTGTCTCCACAGCTTAAAACGTCCGCTATCTAAATTCTTGTTTATATGTCCAAAAGTAATTCTCTCAGTAGCAGAGAAAATATCTTCAGAGTCAATCTCTTCTGACTGCGACATAACGTCTGCTTTTTCTAAAACCTCTGTAAATCCAGCCTGAGTGAAATACCTCACTACAAAAGCCATACCGATAACAAAAGATCCGACAAGTGCTAGTGAAATCACCTTTATAAAAACTTGCTTCTTCGAAAACTTCTTTTCAGCTCCGAACATCTTATACAGAACAAAAGTAATAACGTAGAAAATAAACAGCACGATAGCACCGTTTGAGTCACATAAAAACAGCGATGTACCATTAATAGCGATACCGGCGCCAAGCCAGATTCGAGAAACTCTCTCCTCTCCTGACAACTCTATAAAATTAGATTTTGTCAGCATATGGACACACATAAGTGCGACTACAGAAACAAATCCTAACGTATTAGGGTTAGAGTAAATTCCCGTAAATCTGTTCTCATAAACAATGAATTTAATCGACATAACCTCAAAGCTGATTCCTGCCATAAGACATGCAAGACCGAGTATGCCAACTATTGTTGTAGTATAGACGATAAAACGACAGATAGAATACAGTTCTCGTCTAAAATTCAAGTGTTTTTCTGTATGAAGTGCGTAAAAAATAAAGAAACAAATAGCTACATGAAGCTGAATAATCAGGTTGTAGAAAAAATTATCCTTTATATGTATTACTGCTGTGACTGTAGAGAAAAACAAGAACGCTAAAAGCC
>JAFOED010000025.1 GCA_017380355.1 Ruminococcus sp.
AGTTACTATCGGTGCTGGTGTTGCTGCTGGTTCTACAATCACAATCGCTGTAAAAGCTACAAACGCTAACGGCACAACAGAAAAATCATTCACATACACAAAGAAAGAAGCTGGCGTAGTTTCTGACGGTGACGGCTCTACAGCTCCTGCACTCGACGGCTATTTCTCAACTAACCCGAATGGTCAGGTTGGTAAGAAAGCTTCTATCACAATCGACGGTTCTATCTCTGACTGGGACAGCTCAATGCTCATCGCTCAGGGTGTAGCTAACGACGACCCACGTGTATATCGTCCAAACTCAATGTACGAAATCGCTATGGACGACTATGCTCTCTACGCTGCATGGGATAACTCAAACCTCTACCTCATGTGGGAGATGGCTAACGTTCAGGACGCAGTAGCTCCTTCTGATACATATCCAATTTCACAGGGTAACCTCTGGATCAACAATATGCCTATCTTCATGTACTTCAGCATCGACCCAACTATCGAGGGCGACGGCTCAACTACAACAGATGCTACAATCTGGAACTCAGGTATCACACTTGACGCTAACATCGACACAGTTTTAGCTTGTTCAACAAACGGCTCTAACGGTCCTTTTATCTACAAAGCAAACGACGACGGCAAAATTGTTTACAACGACAACCGCCAGTCAGCAATCAAAATGATGTGGGGTAACGAAGTTATCTCTACAGAGCTTTGGGGTATTGACGAAGGTTACGGCGAATGGAACAACCGTGTACCTGGCGACGTATTAGACGATTCAAGCAAGTGGATCGACTTCTACAAAGACCCTGAACACTCAAAGGGCATCGATATGTTCTACGAGATGTCAATTCCACTCGACCTCCTCGGTATTTCAGCTTCTGAGCTCGAGTCAAACGGTATCGGTCTCATGAAGGTTTCTACATTCGGTACATCAGGTATGAACTCACTCCCTGCTGACCCTTCAATGTGGGACAACGCTCACCTCGACTATTCAGGTCAGGAGCCTAACTCAAGAGAGAAAGAAGACGAAGACCACATCACAGTTCCTCTCGCTAGAATTGGTAAGATGCTCGAAGGTGGCAACACACCACAGCCAACAACACCATCTGAAAAGCCATCAGAAAGCGAATCAGAAGATAACACAAGCACACCAGACTTAAACAACAAGTATATGTGCGGTGACGCTGGTTTAGATGACTCTGTTGCAGTAGCTGACGCTACACTCATCCAGAGACATACAGCTTCCCTCACAACACTTACAGGCGTAGCTGCTCTTGCTGCTGACGCAAACCAGGATGGCAACATCACAGTTATCGACGCTACATTAGTACAGAGATTCGTTGCTAAGATTGTTGATGACAATAACATCGGCAAAATTTTCAACTACTAATACAAACTAACAAACCAAAAGGCTACCCAAACTCGGGTAGCCTTTTTCTTATATAAGCTTATTATTTTAAGCTCTGTTCGTATGACTGGATCATCTTTTTAACCATCTGACCGCCGACAGAACCTGCCTGACGAGATGTGAGGTCGCCGTTGTAACCCTGCTTGAGGTTTACGCCAACTTCCTGAGCTGCTTCCATCTTGAAACGCTCGAGTGCTTCCTTAGCCTCTGGAACTACGATAGAATTCTTAGACATAATTTTTTCTCCTTTGCATATATTTTTTCACAATTTATTTAAATAAACAACGCAAAAGAAATTTCTTTTCGTTGTAATAGTATTGTGTGAAAAAAAGCTCAGTTTATAGTAAGAAAATTATGTCTGTTTTTTGTCATAAAAATGTGAAAATGAAGTTAAATTCAAATCACGCCTGCACGCTTTGCGATTAACTGTGCGGTGATTGAAACCGCGATTTCGCTCGGTGTCTGTGCGCCTATCTCGAGCCCTATCGGTGAGTAAATTCTCTCCACCTGTGCTTTATCAAGCCCACAGTCTAAAAGAAAATCGCGCATCACTTTAACTTTCTTTTTACTGCCGATAACACCTAGATAATACGGATTCTTAGAAAGTATTTGTTTTAGCACGTCGTTGTCGCTTTTGTGGCCACGAGTGAGTACAACAACGTAGTCATCGCTTTTAATATCAACGCTCTCGTTTATTTTCAGAAAGCTAGAATTTACTATTTCAGTACCACTTGGAAAAAGCGACTTGTCTGCAAATTTCTCGCTGTCCTCATATACCGTAACATCAAAACCGCAAGAGAGTAAAACAGGACACAACGCCTGTGACACATGACCACCACCGAAGACATAAACACGTGAAGAAAACAGTGGCACAGCATAACACTTCTTATTTTCGCTGATACTAAACGCAGAATTGAAATCGCAAGAATTCTCCTGAAATTCTTTTATGTTTTCATAACCGAATTCTTCGCTGTACACAGAAAATTCACTTTCATTATCATCTGATACAGCGACCATCCACGCACGGTTTTTGTTGTCTGTAAACTCGCAGATTCTCTCAAAAACCGAGATGTTATTCTCATCCGACTTAATAAAGTGAAAATAAATCTGACTTCTGCCGCCACACACCATTCCAAGTGCTCCTGCATCACGATTATCAAGCGAATATTCTTTTACGCTGTCGCGCTTTTCTTTCATCACATCTTTAGCGTGTAAAGTGCATTCGTACTCGACTAAACCTCCGCCTACAGTACCAACAGTCGTGCCATCAGAAAAGCACGCCATCATCGCACCCGCTTTTCGCGGAGTAGACCCAGAGCTTTCACGTATCACGCATAAAACAACGTCGTTTTTATCGATTAATTGTTTTAAAATTTCAGAAAACAACTTCTTCATAATATCTCCATAAATTTTTGATATATTAATTGTAGCACTAAAAAAAGATTTGCACAATACTACTTATTTTCACACTTGCGATTGACGAAAAGGTTTTCTGGCGATATAATTTGTACATAGTTTTGGAGGTTATTATGGAAGATTTGATTTTTGGCAGATTTCTGCAGGATTTACGCGAAAAAAGAGGATTCACCGTAACCCAGCTTGCACAGACTGCAGGTGTCAGCGTCCAGTCTGTTATACAGTGGGAAAAAGGTCTCAACAAACCACCGATTCATACACTCGAAAAAGTTGCTTTAGCACTTAACGTCAGAGTCGATGAACTCATAGAAAGCCGACTCAAAAGAGATGTAAATCAGGAGGAAATCACTCGTATCTGTGATCACTACGAGCAGACACGACGCGTTATCTCATACGACAGCGCAGGTGTAAAATTCAAGCGCTGTGTCGCTTTTCTTTTAGACGCACTTTTCTTCTCGTTAGCTATTTCTTTGCTCTCGTTCCCATCTTTAATACTATCTAACGAGCGTGATTCTATTTTCTCATTTGGCTCTTATTTCCTTTTTGTTGTCGCTCTTATACTGCGTGACCTGATTTTCTCAGGTGTGAGCCTTGGAAAGCGTATTATGGGACTCGAGATTTTAGAGTACCACACCGCACAGAAAGCTAAACGTTTCAAAACCCTCATCAGAAATTTATTCTTACCACTTGTGTGGCTCGATTTCTTTGTTATACTTATTCAGGGACGTTCGATGGGTGACTGTGCTGCTCGCACTGTCGTCGTAAACAAAAAGAACATCGACTACTCCTACAACATTTCAGGAAATACAAAAGTCTGGTACAGCAACACACCACAGTAAATAAAAAAGCCACCCAAAAAGGGTGGCTTTTTTTATTCATTACTGATTATTTTTATGTAATTGTTGCCGTCAAAAGAGTAAACTGCCTCGAAATCTTCGTCTAAAAGTTCTTCGCTTATACTGTCGCACTGTGCAAAAACACAGCTACCACACGACGAACTTAATGACCTCGGTACAGGCGCCATTTTCGCATCAATGCCGACATTCTTCAACATTTTATGCGTCATTTGCGCCGAGTGATGAGTAAAAAACGTAACTACTATCATTTTGTAAAAGTAAGCTCAAAGTAGTCATCAACCTCTTTGACGTCTACCTTGTATCCCTGAGAATTACCAAAACGTGTTACGTTTCCTTTTGCACACTCGTCATCAACTAAAACAGTAAGCTGTGAAGGTGCGTTTGCTTTTACTTCTTTTTGTACCATAATAACAGGCATCGGGCACAAATAGCCTCTTGCATCAACCATTTTTCTTTGCCTCCTTTTTAGAGTTAACAAACGAAATGATAAGCACAATAGCAATACATGCTACTACTGCGATTTTACCGCCATTTGATATACCACCTGTGACATATTCGCCGAGTTCGTTTACAGAGTCAGGATTACCAGCCCATCCGAAGTTATGAGAAAGTGCAGCACCGATAATCATACCGAAAACTGTCACAGCACAGTCGCCGTTACCTTCACCTGCGAGTACTAACTGTCTGAGTGGACAACCGCCCAAAAGTACACTACCCCAACCAACGACAACCATACCGAGCACATTCCAAAGAGTGCTTGAGTGAGCGATAGGCTGACTCAGCATTGAAAGGTTAAAGTTACCCATAATGAGGTTACCGATAACGATAGTGAGAATGATAGCAACAAAGCCGTAGAGGAGCTTGAAATCACCGAAAAGGATAGCATCTCTCACGCCACCTACCATACACAGACGAGATTTCTGTGCAAGTGCGCCAACAACTAAAGCGATAGCAAGTGCAATAAAGAAAGGAGCACGCATAGAGCCAGGACCCTCAACGCTCATCTTGATAACAGCAGGAGCGGTAATACCAAGTACTAAAAGACCTACAGCCACAGCAGGCATAACAGAACCCTCAAATAAAGGAGCAGGATAAGCACGCTTTAAATTAAAACCGCGTTTTAAGAACAGAGTACCGATAAATACGCCGAGTACAAAACCTAAAAGTGCAATCATAGCGTTTACGTCGCCACCGCCGATACGGATTACCATTCTAAGCGGACAACCTAAAAACGCAAGCGCACCAATCATAACAACAGCACCGAGTAAAAAGCGTGTCGCAGGCGATGAACCGGCTTTCGGTCTGAATTCCTTTGTCACAAGTGCAATGATAAACGCACCGAGGATAATACCCATAATTTCAGGACGCATATACTGTACCTTCTGGGCACTGTGCAGTGACAACGCACCCGCGATGTCACGCTCGAAACACGCGATACAAAAGCCCATGTTCTTCGGATTACCAAGCCACGTGAGCACTAAAGCCGCAATACCAACAACTACGCCACTGATAACAACAAGCGGATTAACTTTTTTCATAATATCTCTCCTTTATTTTAAAAGATATGTCCGTTATTTTAATTATAGAATAACGCTTTCTTTCGGTCAATAGTTTTTGCGCATAATATGTTAAAGAATATCAATGAGTATCCCCCTGTAAAACAGGGGGTATTTCATTTTCGGGTATAACCCTTATACTACTGGCGGCGCACAAGTGCGCTTTTTGTTGGCCTGTCAGCCGTGTATCCGTTACTGCTACTCATAAAATGAAAGATAATATAAGCCTCCCTTGTGTAAAGAATGATTCCACTGTCAGGGGAAATGTCGCAAAGCGACAAAAGGGTGCAAAAAGGACCACGATTAGTGGTGGAGGGATTGTTTCACAG
>JAFOED010000026.1 GCA_017380355.1 Ruminococcus sp.
CATGCGTACCCTCCGTTACAATAAAATTTTACAGAATTATATTATACTATTTTTTACGCATTTAGTCAAACACACCGCTTGAGAGATACCTCTCGCCTGTGTCTGTAAGCAGAGCGACAACAGTTAAGTCACCCTCACGCTTTAAAAACTTAGTTGCCGCACACACGCACGCACCAGACGAAATACCCACGAGTATACCCTCGGTTTTTGCAATTAAGTTTGCGGTTTTAAACGCTTCTTCGTCAGTTACAGTGATGATTTCATCACAGATTTTTATATCTAAAGTCTGAGGAACAAAGTTCGCGCCTATTCCCTGAATTTTGTGAGGTGCGGCTACGCCTTTTGAAAGCAGAGGCGATGCATCAGGCTCGACAGCGACGATTTTTACATTTGGGTTTTTCTCTTTCAAGTACCTGCCGACACCCGAAACAGTACCGCCTGTTCCGACAGTAGCTACAAACGCGTCGATTTTACCGCCAGTCTGAAGGAAAATCTCAGGACCTGTGGTATTATAATGTGCCTGCGGATTAGCCATATTTTCAAACTGACCTAAAATCACCGCGTTTTCTGTTTTTTCTTTGAGCTCATGCGCTTTTTTCACAGCGCCGTCCATACCGAGTGTGCCATCAGTCAGCACAAGTTCTGCGCCATATGCTGAAAGAAGCTTTCTTCGCTCAACACTCATAGTTTCAGGCATAGTAAGCACTACTTTGTACCCACGCTGTACAGCAACTGATGCAAGTCCGATACCTGTGTTGCCGGAAGTCGGCTCTATAATAACTCCGCCCTCTTTGAGCACGCCTTTTTCTTCAGCGTCTTTAATCATAGAGAGTGCGGCTCTGTCTTTAGTGCTACCGCCAGGATTAAAGCACTCGAGCTTACACAAAAGCTCGCCATTTTCAAGTCCTACTGCCTTCATATATCGGGAAAAACGCACCACCGGAGTGTTACCGATAGTCTGCGCCACGTTGTCATAAATTTTCACAAAAGTCAGCCCTTTCGTTTTCATATATCTATAACTAGTATTGTACACAAAGCGGCGATTTTTGCAAGAGGAAATGATAAACAGTAATAGTCTTGTCAGCTTCCTGTGAAACTCAGAAATATCGACATTTGCAACAAACAAAAAAGGGACACCCAAAAGGATGTCCCTTAAATTGCGTATTAATATCACGCTTCGCTGTCCTGTGCTATTCCTCAAAAGTCCACGTTCTCGCATTGATTTCTTACGTTGACTTCGTCAACTACAGAAATACAGACTCGACCTCGAATTTGTGAGGGCTGCGGTGCTCAGCGCTTAATTAAGCCTTGTCGATTGAGCCGAAGAGCTCCATCTTCTCTTTAACTGTAGCCTTGATAGCCTCAAAACCAGGAGCGAGAAGCTTTCTTGGGTCGAAGCCCTTGCCCTCTAAATCCTTACCAGCTTCAACGTACTTTCTTGTAGCGTCAGCAAATGCGAGCTGGCACTCTGTGTTAACGTTGATCTTAGAAACGCCGAGAGAGATAGCCTTCTTAATCATATCAGCTGGGATACCTGTACCGCCGTGGAGTACGAGTGGCATATCGCCAGTCTTCTGCTGGATAGCGTCGAGTGTATCGAATGAAAGACCAGCCCAGTTTTCTGGGTACTTACCGTGGATGTTACCGATACCTGCAGCGAGCATTGTGATGCCTAAATCAGCGATCATCTTGCACTCGTCAGGGTCAGCACACTCACCAGCACCAACAACGCCGTCTTCCTCACCGCCGATAGAACCAACCTCAGCTTCGAGGGACAGACCTAAATCGTTACAGATACCAACGAGCTCTTTGGTCTTCTCGATATTCTCTTCGATAGCGTAGTGTGAGCCGTCGAACATTACTGATGAAAAACCAGCTTCGATACAAGCCTTAGCACCGTCGTATGAACCGTGGTCAAGGTGAAGAGCTACTGGAACTGTGATGTTGAGTTCCTCGAGCATACCGTTAACCATACCAACGATAGTCTTGTAACCGCACATATATTTACCGGCACCCTCAGAAACACCGAGGATTACAGGAGAGTTTAACTCCTGAGCTGTAAGCAGAATAGCCTTTGTCCACTCAAGGTTGTTGATGTTGAACTGACCAACTGCGTACTGGCCTGCTTTTGCTTTTGTGAGCATTTCTTTTGCATTTACTAATGGCATTGTAAATTCCTCCCAAATAATACATTGAAATTTCAATGAAAAACATTTTCATTCAGGATATATTATACATCAATGTCAGTAAAAATAATATACTTATAGGAAAAAAGAGGATTTTTCTGCTATATTATTTCATTTTTAATTGATTTTACTGCTGCTCGATGATACAATAGCGTTAACTCAAGCACAAACTTTTGGAGGATTTTATGAAAAAACACGTGAGAATTTTATCAGCACTTATGGTAGTTTTGCTTTCGCTTTCGATTTTCAGCATCGGAGCTTCTGCTGCCAGGGCACCTATCCGCTACGGTGACGTATTCGACGATAACCCAGACGATCCATTCACTGACTCTAAAATAAACATCATGGACGCTACATACGTTCAGCGTGCGGTAGCTTTTCTTTATTCTATCGAAGAGACCCGAGTTGAAGCAGCCGACGTCGACTCAGATGCATCAATCACAGTAATAGACGCTACTATCATTCAGCAGTTTGTCGCACATATTATCACCGAGTTTCCTGCAGGATACAGCTACCACTACGACAAAGAACTCATAGGTATTACTCCGGACTTTATGTCAGGTAAGGCTCAGACAGGCACAGTAATTACATTCACAGTAAACGGCTACGCACACCCTGGCCCATCTAAAACCGACTTCACTATCAACGGTGAGGGTGTTGCTCCGATTGACGAAAATGGTAGAAAATACGCTTACGTTTTCGACACTCCTGGTGTCTACACAATTTCCGTTTCTATGGAAGACAAGTGGGGTGTAAGTGCAGGCTCTTACAGTATGGAATACGAGGTTGTAGCAAAAACAGAAGAAGCAAAACTTGACATCAAGAACATCACATACGGCCCTGCACACTCTATTTCACCTGTCTTTGAAATTGAAGTTTCAAACGCTGTTGGCGAGTGCACATTTGACTACCGCATCTACGAAAGATTCACACAAGACAGCGACAAACCTGTACTGGTTAAAGAGAAACTCAACACTACTGAAAACTACGTCTCTACCCCTTACGATGAATTCGAATACGGCAAGCAGTACGTCTTACACGTTACAGTTACAGACAGCGAAGGCAACAAAGCTCAAACTGAACTTCCGTTTATGTACAACCCGCTTCCTATAGGATAATAAGAGAACTTTAAATTAACTGTCGGCTAGCTTTAGTCGGCAGTTCTTTTTTTGCTTGATAAAATCTGCATATAGTATTATAATAAAACCATATATGTTATGGAGGGATAAATATGCCATTTA
>JAFOED010000027.1 GCA_017380355.1 Ruminococcus sp.
GTACTACCGCAACACTTGCCCGAAGACTTTATTTCGATAGTTATTACAGTTTCGTGGTTACTGACTTTTTTGAAGGGTTACACCACGGACATTATCCAAAACAATGCGGTATTTGTAACAAGTATTTCCTTATGACCTCTGCCCGCCGTCAGCAGTATTGTAATGGTATCGCACCTTACGAGGTTCGAGGAAGAAAAACCACTTGCCGTAAATATGCCGCAAGTATATTCACATTTTTTCATTATATCACCTTGTTAAATTTACTGCTGTTATAATACCACAGACACCTCTCTATTTCAATAACCCTTTTTATATTATGTATAAGTTGTATCATAGAAATTGTTTTTATTGATTTTGTATAAATTAATTGTATAAATTTGTACGAATTATGAATTGAATTGACTAAAATTTTGCAGTATAATTATGTGTGAAGAAAATATGTAATTTTGTTTTCTTTCTTTAATTTTTTATACCGTAGGAGGTAAATATGAAAACAAAGAAGATTATCAGCTTGCTTTTAGCTGTTGTATTAGTTGTTTCTTGTTTTACAGCTGCAGGTTTTACTGCAAACGCTGAAGAAAACTACAACGAATACGAAAAGATGCTCGAAGCTATTAAGCCTGAGAACAAGTATGGTCTTGCTGCTACTGTAAACGAAGGTAAGATTATCCAGGCTTGGAACTGGTCATACGCTAACATTGAGAAGAACCTCACAAAGCTCGCAGAACAGGGCTTTACAACAATCCAGGTTTCTCCTCCAAACGAACTTAAAATGCCTACAAAGGGTGTTAAGGTTTGCGAACCTGCAGTAGGCGGTATCGCTCCTAACGGTTGGTGGATGTTCTATCAGCCAGCAGGCTTCCAGCTTAACGAATCTACTGACAACGCTCTCGGTACAAAAGCTGAGTTCGTTCAGATGTGCGAAAAGGCACACGATTTAGGTCTTAAGATCATCGTTGACGCTGTTATCAACCACATGGGTACTGACGACGATCACGTTGGTAAGTACACAAACGATTCTCTTGATCCTATGGATCACGTAAACCCACGTGCTGCTTTGTTTGAGAAAGAACTCTTAGACGCTAAAGCTTTCCACTCACCATGGGTTGATATGACTTACAAAGAGAACTACTGGGATGGTTGGTCAGATTACGACATCGAAGAAGACTTAACACAGCATTGTACATCAGGTCTTCCTGACCTTGCTACAGAAACACAGCTCGTACAGGATACAATCTACGATTACTTCGTAGAGCTTGTTGAAGCTGGTGCTGATGGTTTCCGTTTTGACGCTGCTAAGCACATCGAAACATCACACGATACTTACTTTGCTTCTGACTTCTGGGAAGACACACTCTTAAAACTCAGAGAAAACTATCCTGACAAAGAGTGCTACGCTTACGGTGAAATCCTCAACAAGTGTGGTGACGGTCGTCCATTCTACGAGTACACAGAGCTCATGGATGTAACTGACTCTTCTTCATACTGGGGCATTAAGGATGCTGTTGTTAACATGGGTAACGGCGGTAACCCAACACCTTACTATCAGTCAGAAAAAGAGGGTTGTGACCCAACAACTGTAAACTTCACAAAAGAAAATGTTATCCAGTGGAACGAATCACACGATACATACATCGACGGTGGTACATCATCACTTACAGTACAGCAGAGAAACAAGATCTGGGCGTTAACAGCTGCTCGTCAGGAAATCACTGGCGTTTACTTTGCTCGTCCAGACGATAGAACAGGCGCTAACCGTGCTGCTATCGAAGCTATCTGTGCTAACATCACATTAGGTGATGCAGCTCTCACATCTTGGACATCTCCTGAAGTTAAGGCTGTTAACCAGTTTGACAACTACTTCGGCGATGCTTCTGAGTGGAACTCAACAACTGATAAGGTTACTATGATCGAACGTGGCGGTTTAGGTGCTACTCTCGTTAACCTTGGCGGTACAACAAAGTCTGTTAGCATTAAGTCTAACACACTTGCTGCTGGTACTTATAAAGATTCTATCACAGGTAACACATTCACAGTTGCTGGAAACGATGAAGATGGTTACAAACTCACTGGTACAATCGGTTCAACAGGTGTCGCTTGTATCTACTATGCTCAGGACACAGCTCCTGTTCTCCCAGAGCTCCCAGATCCATCAGAAGATCCATATTCATATCCAATCGACTGGCAGTCAGGTACATATCCAGAGTTCGAAGGTTACACAACTCTCGTTCTTTCTTCAAAGACTTGGTCTGAAGCTTACTCATACTGCTGGGTAGAAGGTACACAGGATTATGCTGTTGCATGGCCTGGTACACCAATGAAGCTCGTTACAGAAGATAACGGCTACGGTGAGAGACAGTTCGTTGCTTACATTCCTAAGGAATATAATATGTACATCATCAATAATGGTAATGGCGGCGGTTCTAACCAGACAGCTGACCTTTCTGTTCCACAGAGCTCAGGTGTATGGCTCGATAAACTCGACGCTAACGGCAACTGGACAGTAGGTTACTGGACTCCTACATTCATCCCAACAAAGCTTGGTAAGGATGAAGATCCAAGTGAGGATGAGTCAACAGATGAACCATCATCAGAACAGCCACCTGTTGATCCTGATGATAAGTATATTCTCGGTGATGCTAACGGTGATGGCGAAGTAGCTGTTATCGACGCAACTCTTGTTCAGAGACACGTTGCTAAGGTTACTGAACTTGTTGGAACTGCGTTCCTTGCTGCTGACGCTGACGAAGACGGAGATGTAGCTGTTGCTGACGCAACCTTCATCCAGAGACATGTTGCGAAATTTGCTGATGACAATAATATCGGTAAAACTATAACATCTAGTTTTGAGCCTTATGCATAAAAACGGATAATAATTGATTTTAGGGCGGACACTTCGGTGTCCGCCTTTTCTTGTGTACTTTTTTGAGTAAATGTGGTATAATCGAAAAAATTACTTTCGGAGGTTACTATGCACATTCCGTCTGCTGATACTTTAGATATTTCGGTTCTCACTTTTGAAGAAGCGATGAAAATTAAAAATTCCGATAAATATGATGTGAACCGTTGGCTTTACGTTCCTGACTTTTACAGCGAGTATCGTTATATTTTAGGTACAAAAGGTGAAAATCCGCTTATTTGTATCGGTATTAACCCGTCTACTGCAGCGCCTGATGATCTTGATAATACGCTTAAATCCGTTGAACGCATCGCTTTACATAATGGTTTTGATAGTTTTATTATGTTTAACGTATACGCACAGCGTGCGACTAATCCTGATGATATGGAACATAATTTTAACGAGTTTTTGCATAAAGAGAATATGAAAGCTTTTGAATATGTGTTGAAACTTTCAAAAGATAAAGCTTGTGTGTGGGCTGCTTGGGGAAATATAATCGAAAAGAGAGATTACTTATCTGAATGTGTGCTCACGATGGCTGAAATAGGAAAAAGATACGGTGCTTCTTGGTACACAGCTGGGAAAATCAGTGCAAAAGGGCATCCGCATCATCCGCTATACTTAAAAAAAGACAGTCTGCTTGACCCTTTTGATGTTGATAAGTACTGTGTAGAAATTCTGAAAAAATAAGAATATAAAAAGCACCTTCGAGGTGCTTTTTGTTTTATATAACCGTCTCAGATTTGACAAATTTTACTAATTACTGTAAAATTTATATGATATATTAAATAGGGAAAGGATGGTTTTTGTGAAGAAACATCTTGTACTTATCGTAAATATTGTACTCATTTTAGCTATATTAGGTGGTATAGGTTTTATTCTTGTTAAGTCATACAACAGAGCTCAGTCTAAGAATCAGGATACAACCCCTACTGTGGTTTCTACTATTGATGAAACACCTACTAAGACTGAGGTTGTGCATACCATAGGTATTGTACAGAGAAGCGATGTGCCTAACTGTAATAGTATTTATCAAGGCTTTATTGCAGAACTTGCGGCTAATGGCTACGTTAATCAGAATAATATCAATATCGATTATGTGCTCAGAGAAGACTCGAATGAATGCAAGGCAGCCATACAGCGTTTTATCGATGATGACTACGACCTTATTTTCACTATCGGTCCTTACTGTACTAAACTCGCTGCTTCTATGACAACTGATATTCCGATTGTTTTCGGTGCGATTGAAGAGCCTGAGCAGGAAGCGTTTATTGAGTCTAACGAAGCTCCTGGTGGTAATGTAACCGGTGTATCCGACTATACTCCGTGTTTTGAGCAGATTGATTCAATTAAGCTGATGTTCCCGGATACCAAGAAGATCGGTGCTATCTATTTTGCTACAGATGCTAATTCTGTAACACAGGCGATTATCGGAGAAAAAGAAGCACAGACAGAACAGGTGAACATCCCTTATTCTAAGTATCCGGTCAAGGAGAAAGAAGAGCTTAATTCAACTTTGGAAACTATGCTTGAAGACGGAGTGGAAGTTATATACGCTCCTGTAGATAGCTTTATTTATAAAAATATCAAAACTGTTCTGAAGTTTGCGAATGACAATAAACTTCCGATTATCTGCGGTGATACCGATATGCTTGAGAAGGGATGCTTCTCAACTTGTGTTATCAATTATCCGTCTGTCGGTTGTGCAGCAGGTGATATAGCGCTTGACATTTTGTACAAAGGTGCAGACCCGGCGACTACGCCTGTTGCGTATATTTCTGAGTGTTATCTGCATATAAATGAAAAAGCGATGAAAGAACTCGGAGTTGAGCTTCCGGATGAAGTAATGGAGTCTGCATACATCGAGTAATTGTAAATTAATTGTGAAGTGACAAAATTCACTTGATTTTTTCTAAAATATGGTATAAAATATAATTAGCACTCGAAAATGCCGAGTGCTAATTTCTTTATTGATTCATAGGGAGGATATATATATGACTATTAAACCGCTTATTGACAGAGTAGTTTTAAAAATCGATAACGCTGAGCAGACAACTGCATCAGGCATCGTTCTCTCATCACAGGCACAGGAAAAACCACAGTACGCAAATGTTGTTGCTGTAGGTCCTGGCGGAGTTGTTGATGGCAACGAAGTTAAAATGTATGTAAAAGTAGGCGATAAGGTTATCGCTTCTAAATACGCAGGCACAGAGGTTAAGATCGACGGTGAAGAGTACACAATTGTACGCCAGTCTGATATCTTAGCTATTGTAGAGTAATAGGAGGTAATTTACTATGGCAAAACAGATTGCTTACGGCGAAGACGCTAGAAAAGCTTTACAGAGCGGTATCGATAAACTTGCTGATACTGTTAAAATCACATTAGGTCCAAAGGGCAGAAATGTTGTAATCGATAAGAAATTCGGTGCTCCACTCATTACAAACGATGGTGTTACTATCGCTAAAGAGATTGAGCTCGAAGACGCTTTTGAGAATATGGGTGCACAGCTCGTAAAGGAAGTTTCTATCAAGACAAATGATATCGCAGGTGATGGTACTACAACAGCTACTTTACTTGCTCAGGCACTTATCCGTGAGGGTATGAAAAACGTTGCTGCAGGCGCTAATCCAATGGTACTGAAGAAAGGTATCAGCCTTGCTGTTGACGAAGCAGTAAAAGCTGTTATCGCTAACTCACAGCAGGTTAAGGGTACAGAAGATATCGCTCGTGTTGCTACAGTTTCTTCAGCTGATGAGTACATCGGTAACTTAATCGCTGAGGCTATGGAAAAGGTTTCTAAAGACGGTGTTATCACTGTTGAAGAGTCTAAGACTGCTGAGACATACTCTGAAGTTGTTGAGGGTATGATGTTCGACAGAGGTTATATCGCTCCATATATGGTTACTGATACAGATAAGATGGTTGCTGACATCGACGATGCACTTATTCTCATTACAGACAAGAAAATCTCCACAACACAGGAGATTTTACCATTACTTGAACAGATTGTTCAGTCTGGCAGAAAGTTAGTTATTATTGCTGAAGACGTTGAGGGTGAAGCTCTCACAACTCTCGTACTCAATAAACTCAGAGGTACATTCACAGTTGTTGCAGTAAAAGCTCCTGGTTTCGGTGATAGAAGAAAAGAAATGCTTCAGGATATCGCTATTCTTACAGGCGGTACAGTTATCACATCAGATTTAGGCCTCGAACTCAAAGACGCTACAATTGAACAGTGTGGTCGCGCACGTCAGGTTAAGATTTCTAAAGAAGACACAATTATCGTTGACGGTGCAGGTGACGAGAATCAGATTAAGTATCGTGTTGCTCAGATTCGTCAGCAGATTGAGACAACTACATCTGATTTTGACAGAGAAAAGCTTCAGGA
>JAFOED010000028.1 GCA_017380355.1 Ruminococcus sp.
AAGACCTCCCTTGTTATTTGTTGTTGTGTGGTCGGCAAACCACTTCAACTTTAACAAGGGCTTTTTATTTTGTCTACTTTTTTCTCCGCTTAAGCTCTTTTATTCCCCCAGTATAACTGGGGGTTGTCTTTGTTGAAACAAGACAAGGGCTGTATGAAATCATACAGCCCTTTAAATTTATTCTTCTTCGTTTACATCAGTATTGAAAACATCTTTGAATGTTGTAGCCATAGTAGCGATTCCCTGTAACTCAGACGGAATGAAGATTTTTGTCGCTTTACCATCAGCAATTTTCTGTACTGACTCAAGGCTCTTGAGTGCGATAACCTTATCAGTAGGTGCAGCTTCGTTTAGCATTCTAAGCGCATCAGCGTGAGCCTGTTGTACGGCTCTGATAGCCTGAGCCTCACCCTCAGCTTCTCTGATTTTTGACTCTTTAACAGCATCAGCTTTCAAGATTGCAGATTCTTTCAGACCTTCTGCTACGAGAATCTGGCTTCGCTTTTCACCCTCAGCATCGAGGATACGAGCTCTACGCTCACGCTCTGCCTTCATCTGTTTTTCCATCGCGTCCTGAATCTCACGTGGTGGAAGAATGTTTTTAAGCTCAACACGGATAACTCTGATACCCCAAGCATCTGTTGCCTCATCAAGAATGATTCTGATTTTATCATTGATAGTATCACGTGAAGTCAAAGTGCTATCAAGTTCGAGGTCACCGATGATGTTTCGAAGTGTTGTTGCTGTGAGATTTTCGATTGCGCTAAGCGGTCTTTCTACACCATAAGTGTAAAGCTTAGGGTCTGTAATCTCAAAATATACAACAGTGTCAATCTGCATAGTTACGTTATCACGAGTAATAACAGGCTGTGGTGGGAAATCAACAACCTGCTCTTTTAAAGACACTTTCTTTGAAACTCTGTCAATAAAAGGAATCTTCATATGAAGACCTGTGCCCCATGTCTTGTAATAAGCACCGAGACGCTCAATAACAAACGCATGTGCCTGCGGTACAATCTTAATGTTTCTGATAATTGTTATCAGAACAAGTACTGCAATTGCAATAAAAACAAATAAACCTAAACCAAAAATATCTTCCATAATATCCTCCGAAATTAAATCTTTTCAACTATAAGTTTAACGCCTTCAATGGCTTTAACAACAACTTTGGTATCTTTATCGATAACTTCATTTTCTGTACTTCGAGCACTCCACACAGAGTTATCGACCTTTACCTGACCTGATGCAGAAAGATTGTCAATTTTTGTAACAACCACGGCAGTCTTTCCAATATATCTGTCAGAGTTAGTATGTGTCTTTGAAGTCTTGGTTAAACGTTTTGCGAGCGGTCTGGTTAATATAAGCATCACAACTGTGACCACTACAAAGACGATTATCTGAATATAAATTTTATCTGTGAGTAAAGAAGTAACACAACCACTAAGAGCACCAACTGCAAACCAGATTGACACAAGCTGTGGTGTACACGCTTCAACAACACCTAAAACGACAGCTAAAACAAGCCAAAATATTGTCATACCTTTCATCACCTCTTACGATAAGTATATCACTTAGAAAATCGTCAGTCAAACAAATAAAAGTTAAATTTTTATAAATTTTAGGAAACAAATATTAAATTTATGTTATAAAAATTTTTTGACTTTTAACAGTAATATGGTATAATAATTACATACTTGAAGGTGGTGTGAATATGGCATTTGATACTTTTGATGAAGGCATCAGCTTAGGCGGTGTCAGAAGTAAAACCGAAATACGTACTCTTATCTGCTATATGTTCGATAAAGTCAACGTACCTATGCGAAAAGATACGGTTATCACAGCTTTACAGCAGAAGGGTCTTGCTAACTACTTTGAGTCAAGTGCGTGTTTTGACGACTTATTCAACCACAATAATCTTAAGTTTAACGACGAAGAAAAGCGACTTTACGAGCTGACAGATTCAGGTAAGCTCATCGCAAAACAGCTCGAAGATACTCTTGCTCTTACTGTTAAAGAGAAGGCGCTTGAATGTACACTTACTCTACTCGAACAGGAACGAGTTGAAAAAGAAAACGTCGTAACCATCGAAAAAATCGAAAACGGCTACAACGTTCACTGTTCTATATGCGGCGGAGATATGGATTTACTGAAGTTTTCACTTTATGTTCCTGATATCAGTCTTGCGCGTATTGTCAGAAAGAATTTCCACAAAAATCCGCAGCTTATGTACAACGTAATGATTGCTATGCTCACTAAAAACAAGAGCTTAGTCGAGGACGCTCTCGATGATTTGAATTCGATGCTTTAATCACATTAATATCTGCATTAGCGTAAGCGTTGCTACTCCGGGAACACCGAGTACCATTGAAACTATAAACGACATCTGCGACAGCGGTATATAAACACCTGTTATGGATGTAATAAAATTTAGAATAATAAGAACAAGTGGTCCTGACGTGACTGATAAAAAAGCCCTTTTTAAGGGCTTTTTTATTTTGCACAAATAATGGATAACTGAAAAAACTAAAAGACAAGATAAAAACACTATGAATAAAAGCAACATATTATCACCAAATAAAAAAAGACTATCGGAATAATCCGATAGTCAATTTTATTGCAAAAAATCAAAAATTATGCTACTGGTGTTTTTGCTACAAAATAAGCAATAACATTAAGTGCAAGAACGATAGCTACGAAACCAAAAGCAACCCACTTTGTAGCTTTTGCGAGCAAAGCGTCAATAGAACGAGCCTTGTTCTTAGCGAAGAAAGTATCAGCACCGCCAGAAACAACGCCTACACCCTGCTGGTTACCTTCCTGAAGAATGATTACGATAATCATAATCAAAGAAGCTACGATCAAAAGAGCACCTAAAATATAACCCCAAACTGTCATATTTAATCTTCCTTTCAAAAAAAGTAATATATACGTAATTAACTAGTCTATAATAACACACAAATTTCTATATTGCAAGTATTATTTATCAATTAAATTATAGAAAGTTGTTGTGCTTCGTCTTCTTCGCTCGGTAAAGCACCTAAAGCAGGAAGAGTACGAGTGCGATAACGTGATGGTTTTGCAAAAGTGCCGTCAATGTAAGGATTAATCTCCATTACTCGATGGCCTTTTTTCAGCTTCATTACCGCTACGCCCTGTGTTGATTTAGAGTTTTTCGGATTTATCGCACCGCTGTGGAGTAAGAGTTTGCGTCCTGAAGAAGCAGTGAGTACAAACTCAGAGTCAACAGCGCAGAAACCGATACCTGCAAGTGGTGATTTATCTGAATAAGCGTTAATGAGTTTTTTACGGTTTGTTTTTGTCCAGTATGCGTTAAGAGGAACTTTCGCAACCTTACCGTTTTCAAAAGCAAAAATAAGGTAACCCGCATAATCCTTAGTGTTGAGCATAAAGACAGCTTGCTCTCCCTCGTCCATCGAGAGTTTCGCAGGGATATAGTCACCGTAAACACTGGCTTTAGTATCAGCGAACTCGTGTACTTTAGCTTTATAAACCTGACATTTATTAGTAAAGAACAGAAGATCACTATTATTTGTGGTCTCTACAGTTGTGACGATTTCGTCGTTTTCTTTGAGCTTCTGCTCACCACTCATACGAAGTGAAAGCGGAGTTATCTTCTTGAAGTAGCCGTCACGAGTAAAGAACAGATGCACAGGATAATCAGGAATCTCTTCAGTATACTCCTCATTAGAGGCAGAATCATCAATATGAAGAAGTGGACATTTACGCTCTTTGCCGTATTTTTCCGCTACTTCTTTGAGTTCTTTTACGATGATAGTCTTAACTCGGCTTTTACTAGCTAAAATAGCTTCGAGTTCTGCGATTTCTTCAATAAGCTTTTCGATATCTTTTGTACGCTTTAAGATATACTCGCGGTTTAAGTGACGAAGTTTAATCTCAGCAACATACTCAGCCTGAATTTCGTCAATGCCGAAACCAATCATAAGGTTAGGGACAACCTCGGCTTCTTCGTCAGTTTCGCGAACAATACGTATAGCTTTATCAATATCAAGTAAGATAAGCTCAAGACCTTTTAAGAGGTGGAGTCTGTCACGCTTTTTGTTAAGGTCGAAGAAAGTACGACGGCGAATACACTCAACACGGAACGCAATCCACTCTTCAAGCAACTCTTTAACACCGAGCACCATCGGCACACCGCCGATAAGAACGTTGAAGTTACAAGAGAAACTGTCTTCTAAAGTTGTAAGCTTAAACAGCTTAAGCATAAGCTTATCAGGGTCAGTACCACGTTTTAAGTCAATAGTGATTTTTAAACCATCAAGACCTGTTTCATCTCGGATATCAGCGATTTCCTTTACCTTACC
>JAFOED010000029.1 GCA_017380355.1 Ruminococcus sp.
AATATCCATTTAGTTCTATCTCGTCTTACCCTCATCGTGGTACATATTGGCTCATCTTCGCTCTCGCTAAAATCGTCATGCTATGACGATTTATTCACGCTCGCCTTCGAATCTCTGTAACCTCTTAAGACATTAGAAAAAGGGATACCGACTTCGGTATCCCTTTATTCTATATGGTCGAGGTGACAGGATTCGAACCTGCGGCCCCTTCGTCCCGAACGAAGTGCGCTACCAAACTGCGCTACACCTCGAAAAAAGTCAAGCCCCGAATAAAAATTCGAGGCTTAGTGGCTGCGGAACTAGGATTCGAACCCAGACATACAGAGTCAGAGTCTGCTGTGCTACCCTTACACAATTCCGCATCGCGCAAAAACTATTATAACAAAAATATGGCAAATGTCAAGAAAAATTTTCAAATTTTTATTCTTTTATTTTTCTCTTGCTCCTGCCCTATTTTTTATTCCCATATTTCAACCGATTATTCACCGCTCGTACTTAATTGCAAAAATCGCATTATTATGATATAATATTATTAAAGAAAAACTACTTTTTAACCTTAAATCTGGCAAATTCCACGTTAAGTGGAATAGTTCTAACGAGTGTTCCTTGATATCCACCTTATGTTATGTGATGATTTATACGAGGTGAATACAATGAAAAGTAACAAAGCAATTATTTCTATTATATTAGCTAGTGCGATTATTATAACTTTTCCAATTACTGCCTATGCTAATTCATCGTGGTGCTGGTTATCACAAACAAGACCGTATGATTTATTACCTGTTGCTATAATAGTTTCTTTGCTACTAGAAATATTATCAATCAACCACATAGCTAAAGTAAAGGATTTGAAAAAAGTTATTCCTGTTGTAATGCTGGCAAATCTCGTGTCGTTCCTCTTACCTTATGTATGGCTATCGATTGACCCGATGAATGTTTACGCTATGTTCCCTGATGATGAGGGATTATTCAGGATAATAGGACGCTCGGTAGAACACACACCAGTGTTTACTATTTCTATATTTTATCTGGTATTAACGATATTAATCGAAGTACCAATAGTTTTTCTGTTTTTAAGAAAAATAGCCATTAACAAGAAAGCTCTGATTTTAACTATAATAATCGCAAATGTAATCACAACCGCTTTCACCTTTGTTGTTGAGCATATATTCTGTTATGGAGCGTGGTAAAATGGATGCAAAAACTACAGGAAAATTTATAAGCATTCTTAGAAAAGAAAAGAATATGACACAAACTGCGCTTGCTGAAGAGCTCAACATCAGTAATCGTACTGTATCCAAGTGGGAAAACGGCGATGGTTTCCCTGACATTACTATACTGCCACAGCTCGCTAGTATCCTCTCAGTAAGTGTGGACGAACTGCTTAAAGGAGAAAAAAGCGAAAAAACAGTTAAAATTACCGAAATAGCTAACAAAGATAATCTCGATAATCTTTTTCAAATAACTTATGTTATTTCACTGTTTATTGCTATTTTTTCGGCACTGTTAGGCGCTATTAACGAACTTTACTGTATATGGGCATTTAAAATACTGTTTTATACGCACTGGGAGATAATTTTTGCCGCTACTGCGCTTTTTGCATGTATTCTGAGTGGACTTATATATGCTGTTGGTGTTACTCGACTTGGTGTTTTATACTCTCGCGAAGACATCATAAACAAAACATACAGAAAAACTTGTATACTATCTTTTATATTATCTATATTCCCTGTAACATTCTTTTTGCGTATATTAAGCGTATTTATTCCGACTAAGTTAGTATGGGTTATCGCGATTTTTGTTTTTCTAATTATAACTATTGCTTTTCTGTGTTTTTATCTTAAGAAAGACAGGAGTGATAATAAATGAAAAAACTGATTTTATCTTTTATCATACTAGCTTTAGTATTTGTTCTATGCTCATGCGGATTTGTACGCATCGATAACGATTTAAGCGTTCAACTTGTTTACAAATATGTTGATACTGACATTGAAGTGGAATTAACAACAAAGGAAGCTAAAGAAATTATCAAAATTCTTAACAACAAAGCTCTTGTACGAGATAACCCGTCTTGCGGATTTGATGAAAATATAGCGTTCGTAATTAACGGGAA
Organism: Ruminococcus sp.; assembly: GCA_017380355.1. Lineage (GTDB taxonomy): Bacteria > Bacillota > Clostridia > Oscillospirales > Acutalibacteraceae > Ruminococcoides. Next base: position 2,114 of record JAFOED010000029.1, read on the forward strand.
CGCTTATAGTCCTGCACGAGATGACTGTTGTATAATAAAAGACTGTGAAAGTGGAAAATATATAAGCATAACTCAAGAGGAACGTGATTATATTGAAAAAGTCTTTTCAAATTACGGCGGTCACTTCCCTTGTGTTTAACGAATTGAACATCGACCATAAAGAAAAAGGATACCATTTTGGTATCCTTTTTTTCTTATGTTTTCTAGAGACAACAGCGATTCGGTGTTGACCTGCCTTGAACTTTCAGTTTAAATAATATATAATGAAAATCCAAAGTTTTTACGCAGTAAAAAAGGAGGCTAAGTACACGTAATGAAGCAACCACACAAAAAGCTCTCTAAAATTTCATATATGCATATCACAAGACTTATACTGCGCTCTGCCCTATTCATTATTGTTCTTGTATTTTACATACTCGACAGAACTGAGGTCTTAGCATATAGCTTAGTCTTACCGGTTGCGGTATGGATCTTCTTTATTTTAGAGATGGTACTGCGATTCTTCCCATCAAAGCTCGAAAGCATGGGAAGTCAGAAACAGTTTAGGCGAAACTACAAGCCAAGAGGCGAAAACGTAAAACCCACAAACCAATCGTGGAAGCGTACGGCGCTAGTTACTGCTGTGTGGCTACTGCTTAACGGTGTTATCGGAGCGCTGTATTTCACAGGTGTTATCGACAGAGGTATACTGATACTAATAGCAATCTTCTATTCGGTGTGTGATCTCATCTGCATTTTGTTCTTCTGTCCATTCCAGACTTGGTTTATGAAAAACCGTTGTTGTGCAAGTTGCAGAATATACAACTGGGATTTTGCAATGATGTTCACTCCGCTTGTATTCATCCCGAGTGTGTACACATACAGTCTTTTAGGGTGTGCTCTCATCCTACTGCTCAGATGGGAAATCACATACAAGGCTCACCCTGAATGGTTCTCGACAGATACAAACGTGTGTCTTGACTGTTCTAACTGCCAAGAGAAGCTGTGTAGCCACAAAACCCAGCTACAAGGATTTCTCAAAAAGAACCACAAAAGATTTTTTAAAGGTTCACGTAAATCTTAAATTATTAACTATTTACCGATTGTTCACAAATAATTAAACTTCTGTTTATTTAAATCATTGACTATATTTTCTAATTAATATAAAATATATACATCGAAATAATTATTAAGGATGTGACTTATATGGCATTTAAGAGAGCTATGTGGAGAAGTGGTCTGACATATCAGCAGACTTGTCGCAGTTGCAGTACTGTACTTCAGTATACTGACGATAAGCTCGACTTCCGTCCATGGTATCCAAATGGTTTTGTATACTGTCCTATATGCAGAACGCCACTCAGACACAGCGAAGATCTCGCAGTAAGCGGTACACCAGGTAATGCAAGACCTGCTTACCCACAGCAGACATCACCTGTACAGCCACAGCCTGCTCCAACTCCAGTACAGCCAGCACCTGTACAGCAGACACCAGCTACAGAGCAGCCAACGGTTATTAACGCATCAGTTAAAGTTTGTCCTGACTGTACAAAGGAAGTCAGAGAAGGCGACATTTTCTGTTCCGGATGCGGTAAAAAGCTGAGATAAAATACTAAAAACAAAAAGCAGAAGCCAAACGCTTCTGCTTTTTCTTTTATATTAAAGTTTATTAATATCAGCGTCGGTAATCATATGGTAGCCTGCAGCTTCTAACGCTTTTTCAGCCTGAGCGTTATCAGCAACTCTAAGTACTACGTATGCGTGCTTTTCTGTACGTGCCATAAAAGCGTAGAGATACTCGACGTTGATATCTTCATCGTCTAAAACCGAGAGAGCTGTAGAGAGTTTACCAGGCTGGTCACCGATTTTAACGCCGACAACCTCGGTAATTTTAATTAGGAAGTCTTTTTCTGAAAGGATTTTACACGCTGTGTCGTTGTCGTTAACGATAAGACGCAGGATTCCGAACTCCTCAGTATCAGCGATAGAAAGTGCGCGGATGTTAACATCGTGTGAAGCTAAAGTTTCAGTAATTTCAACTAAAGCACCCTTTTTATTTTCAACAAAAATATTAAGCTGTTTTAATGACATAACTCTATCCCCTCTCTTAGTCGTGTAACTTACGTTTATCTATAACTCGAACAGCCTTGCCCTCACTTCTGACAATAGACTTTGGAGCTACAAGGTGAACTGTCGGATTAATGCCGAGCATAATCTTCATAGCGTTTGCGAGAGCTTTCTCTTTAGCTGTTACACCGCTTACAGTATCACTGAACTGGTCAGCGTTCATCTCAACATTAACGTCGAATGTATCGGTGTTGCCCTTACGGTCAACGATAATCTGATAGTTAGGCTGATATCCCTCGTTAAGTAAAACTGTTTCAATCTGGCTTGGGAACACGTTAACACCACGGATAATCATCATATCGTCGCTTCTACCCATAGGCTTAGCCATCTTGATGAGTGTACGTCCGCAAGAGCATTTCTCACGAGAAAGTACACATATATCACGTGTGCGGTAACGAAGAAGTGGGAACGCTTCTTTATCAAGAGCTGTGAAAACGAGCTCGCCCTTACTACCAAGCGGTAAAACTTCGCCTGTGTCAGGGTCAATAATTTCTGCTAAGAAGTGGTCTTCGTTGATATGCATACCAGTCTGCTCACAGCACTCAAACGCTACACCAGGACCTGATGTTTCTGTTAAGCCGTAGATATCATACGCTTTGATACCGAGAGTTTTCTCGATACCTCTACGCATCTCTTCTGTCCATGGTTCAGCACCGAAGATACCTGCTTTAAGCGGAATCTGATCAGGTGTAAAGCCCTGTTCTTCTAGTGTCTCGCCGATGTATGCTGCATAAGAAGGAGTACAGCAGATAATAGTAGCGCCCAAGTCGTTCATAAACTGAATCTGACGATCGGTATTACCTGAAGACATCGGAAGTGTAAGACAGCCTACTTTATGTGAGCCACCGTGAAGACCAGCACCACCAGTAAAGAGACCATAGCCGTAAGCTACCTGACAGACGTCTTCGTTAGTACCGCCTGCAGCAACAATAGCACGTGCACAGCAGTCTTCCCACATATCTACGTCGTTTTGTGTATAGAAAGCGACAACTCGCTTACCTGTTGTACCTGATGTTGAATGTATTCTGACGCATTCACTAAGCGGTTTTGCGAGCAAACCATAAGGATATGCGTCTCTTAAATCTGCTTTCGATAAAAATGGAAGCTTGTGTAAATCTTCAATACCTTTGATGTCATCAGGAGTTACACCCTTTTTATCCATCAAATCGCGGTAGTAAGGCACGTTCTCGTAAACGTGTTTCACCTGTTTTACGAGCTTTTCTGACTGGAGAGCCTCAATCTGCTCAACAGGCATAGTCTCGATTTCTTTCTGATAATAATTCTGCATTGTAATCGTCCTTTCTGCAATTTGCAAAGTATTAGTGGTTCGGTCTGCAGAAACAATAAAAAAGTCCTCTGCATCCCGATCGGAATACAGAGGACGAGAAAAATCCCGTGGTACCACCTCTATTTACCGCTGTCTCACAACAACGGCCTCCGAGTGCTAACACACCCTAGTCGATATAACGGTCGAACCCGTTTGACCTACACAGAAACCCTTCAGCCAACAACTCACGGAATGAATTCACCGACTTTACACTACTGCATCACACCAACCGCAGCTCTCTTAAATGATATTTTCGGGTACTAATTTCCGTTCAAACGTCTTTGATGTTTTGTATTTTATCACCATCAAAAATGATAGTCAATAGATTTTTCGGATTTTTTTAAAATTATAAGTTATAGCCTAAATCAAAAGCCTTTTTGTTCATCTCAACAAAACGCTCAGCTACTGTGTTTTCGATAGCTTTGATCCATGACTCATAAGGGATATCAAACTGCTTTGCGGCTTTACCCATAAGCACGATGTTAACAGCCTTAGGAGAACCTGCCTGTACAGCTAAAGAAAG
>JAFOED010000030.1 GCA_017380355.1 Ruminococcus sp.
GCTACAACTTTTCTCGTACTCACTTTCGGCGAAATTATTCCTAAGTGCTTCGGTAAAGAAGTATCGGACAAAATCGCTATGAGTACCGCATGGATTATGAAAGCCCTCGTTTACGCTCTGACTCCGTTTGTTTATTTCTTTATCGGAATTAAAACTCTTGTGCTCAAAATCGCAAACATCAAAAAAGATGAACCTACTGTCACAGAAAGTGAGCTAAAATACATCATCGACTCTATCGAAGAAGAAGGTATTTTAGAGGAGCAGGAAAAAGAACTCGTTCAATCAGCACTCGATTTTGACGAAAAGACAGCTTTAGAAATTCTCACTCCTCGTGTTGACGTTGTGCTAATTGATGCTCAGGACGATGAAAAAACTATTCGCGACATAATCTTAAAAGAGCGATACTCTAGAATCCCTGTATACGAAGATAATATCGATAATATCATCGGTATACTGCAGACAAGGGATTATCTTGAGAAACTCAGTGAAGGTATCACACCGGATGTAAAAGAACTTGTCACAAGCGCACACTTCATCTACAAATCACGCAAGCTTTCTGATATTTTAACCGACTTTAAGGAAAACAAACTTCACATCGCGATCGTCACAGACGAATACGGCGGAATGCTCGGTATTGTTACTATGGAAGATTTACTCGAGGAAATCGTCGGTGACATATGGGACGAAGACGAGGACGAAGAGAGAACATACACAAAGCTCAAAGACGGAAGATATATCATCAGCGGTGATATGTATTTATCCGACCTTTTTGAGATTTATCAGATGAACGATGACGACGATATTGAGAGTATTTCTGTCGGCGGTTTCATAGTTGAACAGCTCGGTAGAATTCCTAATGTCAATGAGTCCATCACGTACAAAGACTTAACAATCACAGTAAAGCGAGTGAAACAAAATCGTATCCAATCGGCCTTTGTGTGTAAAAACGAAGAAGAATAACCAATAAAAAAACACCCCGACAAAAGCGTCGGGGTGTTAATTTTTTCTTCTTAATAGTTTTCAGCTTTGATTCTGAAGTATGCTCTTGGGTGAACACAAACAGGACAAACTTCTGGAGCCTCTGTGCCAACTACTACGTGACCGCAGTTGCCGCACTCCCAGATAACGATTGAGCCCTTCTTGAAAACTTCGCCATTCTTAACGTTAGCTAAAAGCTTTCTGTAACGCTCTTCGTGCTCTTTCTCGATTTTAGCAACGCCTTCAAACTGGATAGCGATTTCTTCGAAACCCTCTTCTCTAGCCTCTTTAGCGAAAGTAGCGTACATATCTGTCCACTCGTAGTTTTCGCCTGCTGCAGCGTCTTCGAGATTCTGCATTGTATCGTTGATACCGCCTAAAAGCTTGAACCAGAGTTTTGCGTGCTCTTTCTCGTTATCAGCAGTAGCTAAGAAAAGCTCAGCAATCTGGTTGTAGCCCTCTTTCTTTGCTTTTGAAGCAAAGTATGTGTACTTGTTTCTAGCCTGTGACTCGCCAGCAAAAGCAGCCATAAGGTTAGCTTCGGTTTTTGTTCCTTTTAAATTCATAAAGTACCTCCAAAGTTAAATTTATTTAATATTTCATTAAATTCATCATAAGTGTAAAGACAGTTAACGGCACTTATCATTGCGTTAGTAGTCAGATATTCAGGAAGAGAGAGGTATCTAAGCACCTGCTCTCGCATTTTTGCAGAGTTGTCTCTACCACACAGACCAAAGTCGAAGAAATCCATCTTCGTAATTTCGCGTGCTGTGACATCGCTTTTAACGCCATTTATCGTCGCACCACTGTTTTTTATAGCTTGAGCCAAAAGAGTGCTGTTTATTCCTTCAACTCCGAGTTTTCCTTCTTTCGAGTACTCGGTTTTACGTTTTTCTTTTCCGTAAACCACAGGGATATAACAGTGTTTTATAGATTTTTCATCCACAATTCCTTTTAGAAAATTCCTAAGCACAAAGCCGGCAGAATCGACATCTGTCATAATAAGAATACCACGCGATACAGCGAGCTTTCGTATGAGCGTCTGAGCTTCTTTATCCTTAAAAATGCGGAATCCGTTTAATGTAATTATAGGCGAAGAAATCAAACTTTGCAACCTGATTTTGTCATATTTTCCTTCGACGATAACTACTTCTTTCAGAGAAAGTTTTTCAGCATCACTCATTGTTATCGCCTCGTGAAATCAGGATAAGTCTCGAAATCAGTTTTTCAATTTCGACACGTGGATTTATAGTCACGCTGACCATACGCTCGTTAAGGTCTAAAATAGCGTCGATACTGTCACGCATAGCGATAGTCGAGATACGCTTCGATACTTTTTGCATTTTAGAGAGCACCCACGCGCGGTTTTTGTACGCCATTTCGTCGGCAAAAATCTTGAGGTCCACACCACTCTCGGTAGCAACTCGTGCACGATACATATCAACGTACGCGTTACTAAGTGTTATAAGAATAGCAATCGGGTCTTCTCTCTGATAAAAAAGAACATCGAGAGTCTGCATCGCTTTATCAAAATTCTGTGCTATGACAAAATCGAACAGGTCGTATATTCTAGCCTGCAGGTTTTTAGTCGCAAGATTTTCAATCATCTCGTCGGTGATTTCCTCTTCCCCTGCGAAAGCGGAGAGTTTTTCAATCTCGCTATGCAGAATGTTAAGGTCGTTAGAGCAGATTTTTATGAGTTTTGCGGCATTTATAGGACTAATTTTGCTACCGCACTCGTTAGCCCATTTGCACACAGTTTTCTCTAAAGAAAGCTCGCTTCTACGGGACAAATCAGCAACCACGCCGTTTTTCTCGAAAGCCGAGCGAATTTTAGTGTATTTTTTCGAAGGTTTTGCGTCTTCGACACGGGTTGTCATCGAAAGGATAAGCACCGAAGTGTCTGGAATAGTTTTAGTAATAGATACATAAGCGTCGACGTCATCTGTAGACAGCGAATCAATATCGAGGTCGACGATTTTTACACAGTTTTTATCGCACATAAACGGCATAACGTCACACGCAACACTCACCTGTGACACGTCACAATCAGACGAAAAAACGTGGAAATTGAATTCAGGTAAATCGGTACCCATAAGTTTTTTTACGAGTGCGTCGGTGTACATACCGACTAACATCTTCTCTTCTCCATCGATGAAATAAAGATTAGAAAACTGCTTTTGTGATATATGCTTTTTAAAATCCTGTTCTTTCATAATCGGCATAGTTACACCTCCTCTATGAGTGTGATTTTTCCTTGTGATGTGAGCAAAACACGACGCGACACAGTGTACATCTGTTTCATCAGATAAAACGCTATATCTTCATCAGTAGAAAGTACTAACGTATCGCATTGTAAGTAGTTATAGTTTTCAGGACAAGAACTAAGCACTATCGTGTGTGCTTTGCGATAATGAGCAGGTATAGACATAACGTCAACACCATCAGGAAGAATAAGCAAAGTCTTGCCATTATGCTCAAAATAAGTAATGTACTTATCATCAATAAAACAGAATGTGACATTCTCTTTATCAGGCAGAGTGTAAACGTAATCGCCATCAGGCTTAATCACATTTTCCGTATTGTCACTCAGCGTTACTGTCCTTTTAGTATCATACAACAAAACGTCTTCAATTGCAAACACTTTAGATAATGACGTTATGCTTTTTGCACAATTTGCAGAGTTACCAACAGATGCGGCAAAATCGATATCCGAAACGTCATGCTGCATTTCATCGAGTGCATCCCTCATATTAGCATTACTACAATCAAAAGAAAGTACAGCTTGTGTTTCACCACATTCATACATAACAGCAACATCATCTTCGACATCATAAATATGAAGCTTCGAAATATCTTTTGAAATAACCACACTGCTTACAATTCCGACAGTTAAAGTAACCGCTAAAATAAGAGCGTAAATTGCTAATCTGCGCTTAGAAAAAGCACAGCATAGCCACACGAAAAGTATAACCGCGAACACTACCCAAAGGTACATAAAATCGCTTGTAACATACAGATACGAAAACGGAAGTTCAGCAAAAAACGAAACTGTTTTCAGCACAAAATCAGACAGCAACTGTGCACAAAACGCGAATACCGGTACGATAAACGATAAGAATGGTACAGCTCCCACAGCGGCAACAACCACAGCGAGATAAAGCAACAGCTGTACTGGTAACGACAACACAAAAGTTGAAAATACAGACACAGTAGATGTCGAACCAAACATAATTATACTAAGTGGGAACGAAATGAGATACGCACTCAGGTTTACACAGAAAAGGGACACTACAAACTTCAAAAACCGTACAAACCACTTTAGACAAAAGTTTTTGAAGTTTCTTTCCTTCGGTAAATCCTCACTCAGAAGTTTAATTCTAATAGAGAATTTATCGTATAAAAATGGAGCCAGCTTAATAATTGCAAAAGTAGTCGCAAACGACAGAATAAGCCCCACATCTCCTGCTATATAAGGGTCAAACAAAACAACACAAAGTGCCGCAAAGCTTAAAGAATTTAGGCTGTATGCGTCACGTACTATCGATAATCCGATTATACATAAAATCATCATTATAGCGCTTCTAAGAACAGACGGCGAAAAACCCGTAACCGCCATATACACAAAAACAAACACTACAGCAAAAGCAAGGAAGATATACCGATAGCTCGAGTATTTTCGAGCTAACAAAAGAAACAGACACGTCAAAGCCGAGAAGTGCATTCCAGACACAACTATAAGGTGCGACACACCTGCTTCTCTGAATTCCTGATACGCATCATTGGATAGTGCGAATTTATCGCCTATCAGAATAGCACTACAAAGCGAAAAAGCATCAGAATCCAGGTGAGTGCGCAATGTTTCTCTTATACTTTGTCGAAGTTTAATTGCGTGGTAATAAAGAGGTTTTCTATCAGGTACAATGCGTTCAAACTCTGGGTATTCGTATGAGAAATCAGCTGTCAGAAAATAGCCTTTGCTGATATTTCCTTTGCTACCACTTTTCATAAAAGATGCGTCGAGACTAACTTTATCAAAAGGCTCAATATCAAACAAATCATGGTGGTAAACCATAAAATCAAAATCGCATTTCTCGCCATCCAGCGACTCGCAGTTAAAGCGATAAACATAGCTAGAATACTGCTTATACGGCTCTTCTTTAAGGGTAGCAACTATTTCACCACTTGCACCATCATAAGTATCTACTGTTTTGTTATAAACAAGCTCTGTGTAGCCGATATTTACTATACACGCCAAAAGTGCAGTAAGCGCCATAACGCTCAGAAACGCTTTACTCCTGAACTTCTTAAAGCTGACAAATACAGTAAGCAAAATCAGCAACGCAAAAGCAAGAATAACAGTTAATACATCACTTAAATAAAAAACGACCGCAAGAACAGATAAGTATGTTAATCCTATCAATCCAAACAGTCGTTTCATAATTTTCAATCCTTAAATCTTATTTAAAAAACAGAGGGAGCTTCTCTAAGAAGATAATATCATCTCTGTTTGCTGCGTCACCCTCAGCGAGTACAGCAGCTTTGCCGACAATATTACCACCTGAGAGTTTCACGAGCTCTTCTAAAGCGAGCAAACTCTCGCCTGTAGAGATTACATCGTCAACGATGAGCACTCTTCTACCTTTAAGCTTTTCTACGTCTTCCTGACCCAAATAGAGCTTCTGCTCGTATTCTGTAGTGATAGACTTAACTGTAACACACAGAGGGTCTGTCATATAGACTTTAGTACCTTTACGAGCGATAACGTACTCATTACATCCAAAACGCGCCATATCGTGGCACAATCCGATACTCTTAGCTTCTGCAGTAACAAGGATATCGTGCTCTGGGCACACATCAAGCAGAGCTTTCGCACATTTTTCTGTAAGCTCTACATCACCAAGAAGAATAAAAGCCGCGATATCAAGATTTTCGCTGACTTCATACATATTGAGGTCTCTCTCAAGTCCGGCAACACTGAGTTTATAAGTCTTTTTCATAGTGCACCTCTTACGCAATTTTCTCGCCGAGTTTTTTGCCGCCGAGCAGGTGGAAATGCAGGTGCATAACTGTCTGACCACCGTTTTCTTTACAGTTATTGATAATGCGATAGCCATCTAAATTAAGTTCTTTTGCGATAAGAGGAATCTTAGAGAAAATATGAGCAACAACGTCACAGTTTGTGTCATCGATTTCATCTGCACAAGCAATGTGTGCTTTAGGGATGATAACAACGTGCACAGGAGTCTGTGGCGCGATATCGTGAAAAGCAAGAATCTTTTCGTCCTCATAAACTTTATTTGACGGAATTTCACCGTTAGCTATTTTACAAAAAATGCAATCCATAATTTACCTCCAAAAATAATATAGCTTTATTTTATACTTATATATCCTGTTCGTCAATAGAAAAACAAAACAGGCGGTGAAAACCACCGCCTGAGTTAGTTATCTGTATCTGTAACGAGAGTTACGTTTTTTGTGTCTTATTTGAGCATTAATATACATAATTCCCAGCACAATCACTACACTAGCAACAATACTGAGCCAGATGATATTATTATACACAAATCCTATAAATCGGTGCATAAGGTAATTAGTCTGGTCGCGCTCGAAAGTTTCTGCACAAACAACATCAGTTGTACCAACAATCTCTTTATCATAAAAAACCGTAACCGAGCCGATAACCTGACCTTTTTCAATAGGTGCACTCACGTAATCAGGCAAATCATAAACTGTTTTCACAAGAGATTCATCATAATCGTTAGGTAACAGCGCACTGACACTACCATTAGTAATCACATCCACTGCCTTGTCACCCCACACAAACTCAACAGATAAAGAATCAACAACAGACGCATCAGATAATAATTCTACAAAAGAAACATTATTGAATAAGTACTGATAAATTGAACGAGTATCGAGCATCGCGTAGTTGACGTCTTCAGCATAAGAGTAAGGCGCTCCCAAAGCAATACAAAGATAATAATACCCGTCTGTATAAGCACATGAAGCAAGGCATTTACCCGCTTCGTCTGTATATCCTGTTTTAATACCGGTGACTGGTTCATAATAATACTCAGGATAAGATGAATTCAGCATATAATTAGTATTTTTCAACGTGTGAGCCATACCTTCAACCTGATAGTAAGGTTTGCTTACAATTTCGTTGAAATACGCTTTTTGCTGAGCGTATTTCGCGATAGTCGCAAGGTCATAAGCTGTAGAATAATGATCTGGGTCATAAAGTCCGTGAGGGTTTACAAAATGAGTATCAGAACACTTAAGCTGTCCTGCTTTACGATTCATTAAATCAACGAATTTATCAACAGAACCATCGCCGACATACTGAGCAAGAACGAGCGCCGCGTCATTACCCGACGGAATCATAAGACCATGGAGCAAATCGAGTACCGAAAACTCATAGCCGATATAATCAGCGAGTCCCATAACTGAAGAAGCCGGATCAAGTCCCGCAAGTGCTTCGCTGGTAATCTCAACTTTAGTGTTCGCAAGATCAGGGACACTCTCAGCAACCACTATGTAAGTCATCATCTTTGTAAGTGAAGCAGGTGGCACCTTTTTATCCGCATTCTCCTCATACATCACAATACCTGTATCAAGATTTTCAACGTAAACTGCATCACACATCATTTCAAAGTCGATACCATAGTCAGCCGCGTTAACACTGAGTAACGGTACGCTCATACTGATTAGCAAAACTAATATAATAATAAAAGAAATAACTCTTTTCATTTCTCTACCCCTTCCCTCACTTTATATTACAATAACACTTGAAATTATGCAAGTAAAAATAAAACGCACAGCCAAAAGACTGTGCGTACAAATAACTATTAAGCTGTTTTCTTCTTAGCTTTGAGCTTCTTTTCTTCGCCTCTTAAAAGTCGTTTGATATTATCTTTGTGTTTAATGATAACGAAGACACCTAAGAAAAGTGCGAGCAAGCTCGTGAGAATAACGAATCTCAGTGGAAACTCACCTGTTCTGTATTCGAAGAAATACGATATCAAAAACGTGTACGGACCATAAAGAGCCGCACAAGTGATAGAAGAAAGAGAGATAATCTTTGTAGTAAAGAAAAGTATCAGGAAAGTAGCAACGATAAGTAAAAATACTCTCCAGTCGGTGACAGCCATCATAGCGGCTGCTGTAACGATACCCTTACCACCTTTAAATCCAAAATAAACAGGGTACATATGGCCAATAATAGCAAATACGCCACCGATGAATGCACCGTAAATCACGAGCTCTTTCGAAATCTCGTCAGGTGCTTCGATAAACGAAAAAACAAATCGTCCGAAAAAGCCTGCTATAGCACTCTTTAAGAAGTCGAATAAAAGCGTAAATACAGCAGGACCTGCACCAACACAACGCATTACGTTTGTAAAACCTGCGTTACCGCTACCCATCTCACGGATATCTTTTTTGAGTTTCATTTTTGTGAGGATTATCGCAAAGCTGATGCTACCAAAAAGATAAGCAACAACCGCTGTGATAAGTCCGCATATTACTAAAGCTGTTGTCATTTGTCTCCTCTTTCTCTGATTACTATTCTCACAGGTGTACCAGTGAGCTCGAAAGCTTCACGGATTCTGTTTTCAAGATAACGCTGGTACGAAAAATGGAAAAGTTCAGCGTCATTACAGAAAAATACAAATGTAGGCGGCTTCGTAGACGCCTGAGTCATATAATAAATCTTAAGTCTTCTACCCTTATCAGTAGGTGGCTGAACACGCATAGTAGCCTGAGCGAGAAGCTCGTTGAGCATACCTGTTTTGATACGCATAGCGTTGTTGTTAGCAACCTGTACAATAAGTTCGAAAAGGTTATTCAGACGCTGACCAGTTTTCGCAGAAATGAAAACAGACGGAGTGTACGACATAAACGCAAACTCGGTTTCGATGTCTTTCTTGAAATTAGGCATCGTTTTATCGTCTTTCTCGATAGCGTCCCATTTGTTTACTGCCATTACACAGCCTTTGCCTGCTTCGATAGCCATACCTGCGATTTTTGTATCCTGCTCGGTGACACCAGTTTCAGCGTCAATCATAATAACGCAGACGTCACAACGTTCGATAGCCATCTTCGCACGTAAAATAGAGTAACGCTCGATATTGTCGATAATCTTGCTCTTTTTACGCATACCTGCGGTGTCAATAAAGTTAAACACGCCGTACTCATTCTCAACCTTTGTGTCGATACTATCTCTAGTTGTACCCGCGATATTAGAAACTATACAACGGCTCTGGCCGGTAATTTTATTGATAAGTGAAGATTTTCCGACGTTAGGTCTGCCGATAACAGCAACAGAAATAACCTCAGGGTCGTCCTCAAATTCAGCTTCATCAGGGAGATGAGCAAATGCAGCGTCGAGCAAATCGCCCGTACCGTGACCGTGAACAGAAGAAACCGCAATCGGGTCTAAGCCTAAGTTATAGAACTCATAGAAAGCAGGGTCAGGGTCACCGACAGCATCGCACTTATTAACACAAAGCACGATAGGTTTTGAGCTTTTCAATAACATCTGTGCAACATCCAGGTCAGTCGCAACTACACCTGAACGCACGTCAGTAACAAGAACAATAACATCGGCAGTCTCGATAGCGAGCTCAGCCTGAACACGCATCTGTGACAGAATAATATCATCGGATTTAGGCTCGATACCGCCTGTATCGATAATTGTAGCAACTCTTCCCTGCCACTCTACTTCACCGTAAATTCTATCTCTTGTTACGCCCGGTGTATCGTCTACGATAGACACGCGCTGACCGATAAGCTTATTAAAAAGTGTGGATTTTCCGACATTAGGACGTCCGACAATCGCAATTACAGGTTTCATTACACTTCACACTCCTTCGAGAGTATCGCATATAATAACTCCTCACCACTATTATTAACAGGTGTGAGCTTAATATCTAATTCTTTTTCTACATCTTCTACGGATGTATCATCTAAAAACAAGTCGTTTTCAAAACGGAGCATACTCGAACTGATTAAAAGCTCATCTCCTAAAGCCTTGTCTTTGAGCTGATTTATAAGGTCACGACCTACAACAAGACCAGAAACGTTCACTCCGCCGCCGAAAAATTCGTTTTTAATCGGCACGACTGAAACTTTCACATTTGTAAATTTATCTTCGACAGCATCCATCATTTCGCGCATAAACGGAGCAACTGATGTACCGCACGCGATAGTAACACTTCGCTTAATATCTGTGTCACCCTCATAGTCGTCAAGTGCGTAGAACAGCTCGTCCTTTAAAAGCGCGATTAAACCTACACCGTTTTCAAGTGCTGAAAAATCCTCATAGTGCGAAGCATCAGGAATTTCACGACCTGCTTTTATATACAGCTCGTCAGCAGCGAAAACGATTCTTCTGCCGTATTTCTCAAGACACATATCAGAATACTCGTTTATAATATCGAGGGTTTCCTGCGCTTTCTCTTTAGTAAACGGAGTAAGCTTAGCTAAGCCCTCTCGGTGCTTAGTTAATCCTACAGGCACAACCGCCACAAGATTAACACCCAAGTCAACAAGATCAGAAAGTGATTTTCTTAGCTCATCTGCGTCGTTGTATCCAGGACAGCACACAATCTGAGTGTTAACCTCAACAGAGCTTTCACACAAACGCTTTAAGTGTTTTAAAGCGTCGCCCGCAAAGCGGTTGTTCATCATCTTACATCTGAGCTCTTCGTTAGTAGTATGAACCGAAATGTTTATAGGGCTGATGTGCATTTTAATAATGCGGTCAACCTCATGCTGAGTGATGTTAGTTAGCGTAATATAGTTACCAAAAAGGAATGACAGACGTGAGTCGTCATCTTTAAAGTAAAGTGTATCACGCATACCAGAAGGTAACTGGTCAATAAAGCAGAAAACACATTTATTTCTACAGCTCTTCTCCTCATCGATGAGATAAGTATCAAAAAGAAGGCCTAGCTCATCGTACTCAGGCTTTTTAAGGTTTATAACCCTCTCTTTACCGTTTTTATCCGCAACAACAAGTTCGAGCTCTTTAGAGAACTGATAGAAACGATAGTCGAGCACGTCGACAATATCGTTTGAGTTAATCGAAATAAGAGTCTCGCCTGATTTGATGCCACAGTTAAAAGCGTGGCTGTGCGGTTCTATACTATTAATTTTTACTGACACAGTCACACCTCCCCAAATAAAACAAAAGGGCGGTCAGAAAAATCCTGCCGCCTGATACTTTTGTTATTGATTATTCAGCATCTTTAGCGATAACCTGTCTGCCGTTGTACATACCGCAGTTACCACATACTCTATGTGGAGCTTTGTACTCGCCGCAGTTTGGACAAATTGAAAGAGCAGGAACAGGAAGCTTCCATACGTTGTTTCTTCTCTTGTCTCTTCTAGCTTTTGATGTCTTTCTAGCTGGTACTGCCATTTTGACGCCCTCCTTGTAATGTTATATGTTAGTTAATATTAGTCTAATAATTGTTTCAGTGCTTCAAGTCGCGGGTCAATCTCGCGTTTGTCACAGTCACAGTCGCCTAAGTTAAGATTATGTCCACATTTATGACAGAGACCTTGACAGTCTCCCTTGCAAAGATACTTAGACGGTAAGGACAGCAAGACGTCAGAGATAACAAGCTCGTCTAAATCAAGCGTGTAGTCAGTGACCTCGATGTATTCATCATTGTAGTCACCCTCGAGCGACTCAACAAGTCGGTGCGAAAAGCGCTGAGTAAAGTGGGTATCCATATCGACGTAACATCTGTCACACGGACGGGTGTAGTCATACTCAACGTCAATATCGAGAGTAACAAGCCCTGTCTTATTGTAAACAATCGCAGAAACTGCAACGGGAGAAGTGAATGGATATATCCCGTCGAGCTCGATATCACTCATTGACAAGGTGTAGTGATAGTCGGATTTCATGCCGTCATTCACGAAGATATCTTTAAGTGAAAGTAGCATAACAACCCTTCCTTTACGCAATAATGCATACTAAAACACTATTTAGTATTATAATAAAACGAATTCAAATTGTCAATAATCAAAAAATAAAAATTTCGCTCAAATAAGGGCTTATTTCCCCTGTTTGTTTATATATATTACACACAAAAAAATCCTCGCGATATGAATCGCAAGGATTTTTCTAATTCAGAATTAAAATTACGCACCGAGGATTTCTTCTACGATGCCCTTAACAGCGAAAATAGCTTCGTCGGTTTTGTCGACGTTTTTACCGCCAGCCATAGCCATATCCGGTTTACCGCCACCGTTACCGCCAGCAATCATCGCAACTTTCTTAACGATGTCGCCTGCCTTAAGGCCCTTAGCGATAGCTTTCTTCGAACAAGCACAAACGAATGTAAGTTTCTCGCCGTTTACACCTGCGAGTACAACAACTACGTCGTCGAGCTTGTCTGTCACCTTGTCAGCCATAGTCTTGAGCATATCAGGTGTAGTGCCAACGAGCATACTTGTGATAACCTTTGTGTCGTTGATAACAGGAGCTGCTTCAATTAAAGCATTAATCTGTGCGCCTGCTACCTGAGATTTAAGTGCTTCGATTTCCTTATTCTTATCCTTTAACTCCTGAGCTACACGCTCTGCGCCCTGTACGAGCTCTTTAGGGTTATTGATATGGAGAATCTGTGATGTTAATACTACTGCGTTTACAGCGTTATTAAGGTAATCAAGCACGCCTTTACCTGTTACAGCTTCAATACGTCTGACACCTGCAGCAACAGAGCCTTCCTGTCTGATTTTGAACAAGCCTAAAGCAGAAGTATTGTTAACGTGTGTACCACCGCAGAACTCGAGTGAACGGTCGCCTGCTTTTACAACTCGTACAACGTCGCCGTACTTCTCACCAAATAGTGCCATAGCACCGAGCTTTTTAGCTTCTTCGATAGGCATTTCCTCACTTGAAACCGCGATAGCAGATAATACCATCTCGTTTACTTTTTCTTCTACTTCTAAAATCTCCTGTGCAGTTAAAGCTGAGAAGTGTGTAAAGTCGAAACGAACGATATCTTCGCTTACGAGCTGACCTGCCTGCTGTACGTGTGTACCAAGCACCTCTCTGAGTGCAGCCTGTAAAAGATGAGCTGCTGTGTGGTTACGTTTGATGTCTTCTCTACGGGATTCATCAATAGCACATGAAACTTCGTCAGATACAGAAATCATACCTTCACTAATCTCGCACATGTGCATAAAGATACCGTTGTTGTCTTTAGAAACATTATCAACAGCGATGTTAGCTGTGTCAGTTGTGATAACACCTGTGTCAGCAATCTGACCACCGCTTTCAGCGTAGAACGGAGTTTTGTCTAAAACTACAACAACGCTCTCGCCAGCGTAAGCTTCGTCAACACGCTCGCCGTCTTTGATAATAGCTAAAACTTTTGAACTACTCTTGTAGTCTGTGTAGCCGACAAACTCAGTTTTTGCAATATCAGAAAGGTCAGTAGCATCTGATACCCAAGCGTCAGCTCCTGCGTTCTTTCTGGCAGCACGACTACGCTTTTTCTGTTCAACGAGAAGATCCTTGAAACGCTCGATGTCAACTTCGATGCCTTTTTCTTCTAAGATTTCACGTGTAAGGTCAATCGGGAAGCCGTATGTATCGTTTAATTTGAACGCATCTTCACCAGAGAGAATCTTTACAGACTCATCATCAATGATGTTCTGGAGCAAAGAAAGACCCTGGTCGATAGTTTTCGCGAAGTTCTCTTCCTCAATCTTGATGAGCTTTGTGATGTAGTCTTTCTTCTCAACAAGCTCAGGATAAGCAGAAGCGTTTTCTTTGATAACAGTTTCGCAAATCTTGTAGAGGAACGGCTCTGTATAGCCAAGCAAACGACCGTGACGTGCGCCACGACGGAGAAGTCTTCTTAAAACATAGCCTCTACCCTCGTTTGATGGCATAACGCCGTCAGCAATCATAAATGTAGTAGAACGGATATGGTCGGTGATAACACGAAGAGAAATGTCAGTTTTCTCGCTTTCGCCGTATTTAACACCGACAATATCAGAAATGTGCTTCATAATATTCTGCACAGTGTCAACAAGGAAAAGGTTGTCAACGCCCTGCATTACACAAGCAAGTCTCTCAAGACCCATACCTGTGTCGATGTTTGGATGCTCAAGTGGTGTGTAGTTGTCGTTTCCGTCAGAATCAAACTGTGTGAATACGAGGTTCCACACCTCAACGAAGCGGTCGCACTCGCAACCTACTGCACAGTCAGGGCTGCCACAGCCTTTTTCTTCGCCACGATCGAAGTAAATCTCAGAGCAAGGGCCGCAAGGACCTGAGCCATGCTCCCAAAAGTTATCTGCTTTACCGAGTCTGACCATGTGTGATGGGTCAACACCGATTTCTTTTGTCCAGATGTCGTATGCTTCGTCGTCGTTCTCGTAAATAGAAACGTAGAGCTTCTCAACAGGCATCTCGAGCTCTTTTGTGAAGAACTCCCAAGCCCAGGCTGTAGCTTCGTGCTTGAAGTAATCGCCAAATGAGAAGTTACCGAGCATCTCGAAATATGTACCGTGACGAGCTGTGATACCTACACGCTCAATATCAGGTGTACGGATACATTTCTGGCATGTAGTTACACGCTTTCTAGGTGGTGTAATCTCGCCTGTGAAGTACTTCTTCATTGGTGCCATACCAGAGTTGATTAAAAGTAAAGAATTGTCGTCTTTCGGAATGAGAGGGAAACTAGAAAGTCGAAGATGTCCCTTTGATTCCATAAAGCTTAAAAATTTCTCTCTAAGCTCGTTTAAACCTGTCCACTGCATAATATAATCTCCTTTTAATGTATGATACATAGAACACTTTTATATGGGTTGTGAACCTCGGCGCACAAAATATCACGCCTCGTTGCTCTTCGCTAATCCTCGAAAAACTCGTACTCATCTAACCACCATACAGGCACTTTGTGCCCTATGGTAGTCCCGATTCGTATGTCGTTTTTCTGAGGGCTGCGAGCCTCGGCGCACAAAATAAAAAGCCTGTCCCACAAAAATGGGACAGGCTGACCTGCGGTACCACCCAAATTGACGGCTAAAAAACCGCCCACTTGACATTCTTTAACGCAGAAAGTACGCCGTGCTTTCACACAGAGGCTCGAAGGTAGCTGTAAAACAGTGATGTAAGGACATTTCAGCGTACTGTCCTCTCTCTTTGACAACACATTCGTTTTACTCGTCTTGTCACAGCCAAAGTTATATCTTAGTTATTATAAAACCGAAATCATTTTATGTCAACAATTTTCTTTCGGATAACAGAGCCTGCAGGGATTTCTTTGTCCACCTGCATAAAGAGTTTCTGCATCGCGTGTGGTGCACTCTCAACCTCTTCGCCATACTCGTTTGTAAGTTTTAAAGCTTTCACTTCAAACGAAAAACCTGAAGGAGGTAAAACGTCTAAAGTATCACCCGCGAAAAACTTGTTTCTCTGTGTAATTGTAGCAACCCCTTCGCTGTAGCTTTCACACACAGCAACCTGATTATAGTGGCGGATATATCCACCGTGCTGTGTAGTCTGTCCAGGTTCTGTGCCGAAGAAAAAGCCTGTAGAATATTCTCGGTGCGAGATTTTCTCGAGCTCTTCTTTTATCCAATCAGGTGTTTTATAGCCACTTGGATTTTTCATATACTCGTCGAGTGCGTGACGATAAGCGTTAGTTGTAACCGCTGTATAGTAAGCGGATTTCGCTCTTCCCTCGATTTTAAAACTGCTGATACCAGCTTTAACAAGCTCGTCGATGTGCTCAATCATACACAAGTCACGGGAGTTGTACAGATACGTGCCGCCGTTTTCTTCGATAACAGGAAAAAACTGACCATCGCGGTTTTCTTCATAAAGATGGTACTTCCATCTGCACGGCTGTGCACAATCGCCACGGTTTGCATCTCTTCCAGTCATAAAGGAAGAAATCAGGCATCTGCCCGAAAACGACACGCACATAGCACCGTGCACAAAGCACTCGATTTCTAAATCAGCAGGGATTTTCGCGCGCATTTCTGCAATTTCGTTTAAAGTCATCTCGCGAGCAAGAACAACACGCGATGCACCTAGGTTATACCACGCGTTTGCACTCTCGTAGTTTATAATACCGCCTTGAGTAGAGATGTGTCGCTCAACATTCGGCGCGTACTTTTTAGCCATTTCGAAAACGCCTAAATCAGCGATGATAAACGCATCAACCGAGCAATCAGCAGCCGCCATAAGAAACTCAGGCATAGAGACTACATCTTCGTTTCTAGGCAGAGTATTACAGGTAAGATAGAGTTTCTTACCTGCTGCGTGGGCTTTGTCACAAGCTGTTTTTAATTCTTCTATAGAAAAATTCTTAGACGCGGTACGCATACCGAAGTTCTTTCCAGCTACGTATACCGCATCAGCGCCGAAAGACAGCGCTGCGTCTAAACATTCCATATCTCCGCTAGGAGCTAAAATTTCAGGTCTAATCATATCAATCAATAAGTGTTAAATTATAGTTGTGTTCTTCTAATGTTGTTGCGTAATATGGCACAGAACCATCGTCAGTAGTACCGTGACAGAAGAAGTAGTAGTTTGTGTCATACGGTTTGATAGCAGCGAAAATAGCCTCTAAACTTGGATTACAGATAGGACCTGTCGGTAATCCCGAGAAGTTGTTTGTATTATAAGTGCTTTCGTATGTGTCACGGATAGAGTCAGGCACGTCCTCGTACTCTCTGTATGGATAGTAAACAGTACAGTCACAGTTGAGCTGTGAAACGCCCATCTCAGCGCCATTTTTAAGTCGGTTGTGAAGAATAGACGAAATGTAGTACATATCCTCATTATTAGCCGCCTCAGCCTGAATGATTGAAGCGATAGTAATAATCTCATCCATAGAGTACTTGCTCTTTGCTACGTACTCGTCGAGTGTGTGAGTTTTTGAGCTACCGAAGTACTTGTCCTCAGTATAGTAAACTCTGTTTTCAAAGTTGTTGAGCATCTTTCTCATTACAGACTCAGGGTCCTCATTAAGATAGAAGTCGTAGGTATCAGGGAAAAGATAACCCTCGAGCTTATAATAACGAGCGTCTGTATCTTCAAGCTCAGCGATAAACGGAAACTCCTCGTCGAATATATCGCTATTACAAACATCCTGGAACTCTTTTACGTCTTCGATAACTCCCTCTTCAAGAAGCTTGTTCGAAATCTCGAGCACGTTCATACCCTCAGTAATCTGAACGGTTACAATATCTGTACGGTTAACGTTGCTCTGCAGGAAGTTAATAATAGCTTCGTAGTCCTTATCTGTCTCGATTTTGTAGTCGCCCTGACGGAAGTAGTCCTCTTCAGTAGTGATATTTGCGTACAGCACAAAGAACTTAGGCTGGTTGATAACCTTGCTGTCATAGAGGATGTCAGCGATTTCTTCGATAGTAGCATCATCAGGGATGCTCACCTGTACAATCTGCGGATTTTCTTCACGCGAAATAGCGAGCATATCACCAATGCCTACAAGCAGTACCTGTGAAAGTACGATACCCATAATGAGTACCATCGCAAACCACACCCACTTGAACATCTTCTGATTTCGACGGGCTTTATTCTTCTCGATACGCTTATCCTGCTTACTCTGCTGTTTCAGAGCCTTTTTAGATTCACGCTCGATTCTACGCTTAGTGTCAGAATCGCTGTAGGAGTTAATCTCGTTTGACTTGCGACGCTTAAGTGATGAGCTGTTTCTGCTGTAGCCAACGTAAGAATCGTCGCTTTTATACTCGTGTACTGATGTTTCATCAACATCGTAGTCATCACTCATAACGCTTTTGTCAAAACCGCGCTTGAACTCGTCGATTTTCTTTCTTCTTGTATCTTCAATTGAATCATCGGAATAATTACTGTATTTTTTATCACTCATAATTATCCTCCTTCTCTACGGCTTAGCCGAAATATTTATGTATATTTTAAATATAAATTTGACACGATTATATCCATCTTAACATCGGTGCTGTCGCACTCGACAGATGGGAGAATATTGTCGGCGTAACAAAGGCAGATTTTCTTACCTTCATAGTTTTCTAAAAATCTGTCATAACAGCCTTTACCGTAGCCGACGCGGTTACCCGCTAAATCACAGCACAGCGCAGGAACAACACAGATGCTGTTTCCAAAATCTTCCACTTTCGCTGTTTTATCCACAGGTTCAAGTATATTAAATCGACCCGATTTTAATTCTTCTAAAGAATTTATATAATAAAATGTTAACGAATAATCCTCGTTAGTAACAGGAACGGCAACACGCTTTTGGTTGGCAAAAGCAGCGTTTATGATACCTTTTGTGTCGATTTCTTCAGCAGTTGCTACATACACAAGTACTGTATCACAATCTCTGTATTCCTGTGTTAACAAAAGACGGCTTTGAATCTCTAAGTCAAACTCTCGTTTGATGTTTTTGTCCATATTTCTGCGCTTTGGCAAAAGCTCTGCGCGTAACTTCACTTTACTCATCGCACTGCATCGTCTTTCTTATATTAAGAGCTTCCTCTTCGCCTTTAATCTTTGAAACCAAAGCAAGAGCGAAGTCGAGCGAACAGCCAGGTCCTCTGCCGGTTACGATATTACCGTCGACAGTAACTTTTTTTCCTGTATAAGTCGCACCCTCGAGTTCGTTTTCAAAACCAGGGTAACATGTTGCGTTTTTATTATTCAAAAGTCCGATTCTACCGAGCACGATAGGTGCTGCACAGATAGCGCCGACTAAAATATCTTTTTCAACACAGTAGCGGGCAACATTTACAGGGAGCTTGTTTTCACCTGTAGAGAGAGTCTCAGCGCCAGGCATACCGCCAGGGTAAATAGCGCCTGTGACATCACTCATAGTATCATCAAAGTCAGCAGCTTTCATATCCGCTTTGACTGTGATATCGTGTGAACCCACAACGAATAAATCGTCGTTCATAGAGACAGTTCTAACATCAATCTGTGCACGGCGAAGGATATCAACAGCAGCTAATGCTTCGATTTCTTCAAAACCATTCGCTAAAAAACAATATATCATAATAACCTCCCACTCACTTCATAGTGGCTGTATATTTCATAAGAATTTTGTCGGGATTATAGGAAAGCTTCGATTTTCGCAGTCCCTCTATACCTAAATCTTCTTCACGGTTAAACTGTAAAAACTCGCTGTGCGCTTTCGCAAATTCGTTGTTGATAACAGCGTATGCTCCGTCGACATCGACGGCTTTTTCGAAGTTCACGTCACACACGTTACTGTTAATTCTCGAACCAACTGTCATCGCAACAGGACGAGAATTCACATAAAGCACACCGCCAAAAAGTGAAAGCTCCTCTAAATTATCAAGAGCTTCTCTTATAGCGTAAAGCTCGCTTTTGTCAGAGTCATTGTGCATATGCCATTTGTGTGCAACAAAATACGCATCCTCGATATTAGAGTTATCAAGCTCTTTGTATAAAAAATCAGGATTGTTACGCATAAATTTCGAGATATGATTACGCTTTGCGTGGAACTTCTTGCCTGCAAGATTAGCTAAGTTTTCACGGCTGTAGATATAATCAGCGCTGTCGCGTTCTTCCGTAAACTCGAAAACATCAGGATAAAGGTGAGACAGTATCTCAGCGTTTGTTTTGTTGAGCATTCCTATAAGCGGTTTCTGCCCTCTCTCCTTTGCGTCACGCATCAAAACTTCAAGCGCTTCTTTCGGTGACATTTTACCTACAGGAAAAGAGTAGCCCATGTCCCCGTCAGAGCCGAAATACGCCTTGAACAATGTGTCGTTATAGCGCGCAACACGGATGTCGTATTTATTGCGCCACAGATAAGTCGTCGCAAACGAAATGTCACAGCCTATCTGTCCACAGTTTTCGGTAATCTCAGTAATCCAGTTTTTATCTTCAAGCGTCGGAGTGTAAAAATCAAGCATACAAGCTTTCCTTTTCTTTGATTATAGTTTTGTATCTATAATATCAAGTATCTGCTGTGTGATCACTTCTATACTCTTCATAGTGTCACCATCAGCACACATAATGTGTTCCCAGCTAAGTTTTTCCAGAGCATAGAGAGCACTTCTTCTGCACAAAAGCAGGAAGTTCATATTCTTTTCGTGGATGTCCTTTTTGCTTTCGTCACCGTTGTATCTGCCACTCATCAGCTTCTGTGAAACGTGTGGAGGTACATCGAGGTAGATAACTACGTCAGGCTTAGGGACTTTGAGTTTATTGTACTCGTAATCCTCGCACCACTCAATATACTCGTCACGCTCGCTATCTTCTACCTTTGACATCTGGTAGATGATGTTTGAGGTAACATAACGATCAGCGACGATGTAGTCGCATTCTTCGTAATCTTTTTTCCAGCTCTTGATAAAAGACGCTACACGGTCAACTGCGTAAAAGGAAGATGCGGCGTAAGCGTTTACATCATCAGGAGTATCGCCGAGCTCACCGCCTAAATACATTTTTACTAAAGACGAAGTAGGGCTGTCGTAATCCGGAAAAGTGAGTTTCTTTACTTTAAAGCCTCTGTCTTTTAAAGTCTGTGCAACAAGCGCAGACTGAGTACCTTTGCCGCTACCGTCGAGTCCTTCTATTACAATAAGTTTACTTGCCATATTTTTCTCTGACTTCCTTCATTTTACCACATGTCATTCTACCCTCAGGACACACACCGCGGATACAGCGTGGACCTGAATTCTTAAACAGTGCAGGTGCTACTTCTTTACAAAGCTCGAGCATCTGCTGTGCAACTTCTCTTATCTCCCACTGTGCGCGGTTGCAACAACGGTGGTCAAAGAAGTTGTTTAAACTGCGCACATTAAAAGTGCACACAATTTTAGTAGTGCAAGCGTTAGGGAGCACGAAACGAGCATCCTCGTTTGCAAGTTTTAAGTATTTATTAAACAACGCTTTGTTCTCTTCTTTAAAAGAAGCTATAATCTCTTCGTCAGTGCCGTTTAATTCTTTTTCGGAATTTTCCTTAATATATCCGACTACGAGAGCGTCTCTGATTTCTGCATACGCTGTTTCCTGCATATCGATAACTTTCTTATATGCCTCGTACGCTTTCTCGTTTTTCTCAATCTCAGGAGGTGTCACAAACTCAAAGTTAGTACCGTCTACATATCGCTGTGACTGCTGTGAGTATGACGCAATTCGGTGGCGCACGAGCTGGTGTGAACAAGCGCGGGAAATACCCTCAACACCGAAAGTAAAAGTAGCGTGTTCAACAGGACTCGCGTGGCCGAGTTCTGAGAGCATATCTAAAAATTCAACAGTCTTTTCTTCGGTAAGACCATCTTTAATATTCTCAATATCAGTCGCACTATAACACAGCTTAGCCGCCATAGCTACAGTCTGCTGTGGCATCGGAGTGTGCGCAAGAAGAGTGACCTTTATAGCCATATAATAACCTCATTTCAAAGTTGACATAGTAACTCATTTTATAATTAGAATAATTATACCACAGCGAAACTTGTTATTCAATAGCCTAAATACAAATAAAAGCTCATATAATCAAACTTATATTATAAAAACATCTTGTATTGATATAAAACAAATGATACAATAAAATTAATTTAAAAATGATATACTTGTATTGAAATTTGTTGAAAACCTCAGCGATTAAAACACTTTTATCCTATGAAAAAATATTCTAAATTAGAAAAAACAATATACGTTATACTTCCGTTTGTTCTTATGCCTGTGCTGTTTTTCGTCGGAAAATTCGTGTCACAATACGCACACCTGTATCCGGGATGTCCGATATATAATTTTTTACACCTGTATTGTCCGGGATGTGGGATGACACGAGCTTTTACAGCGTTATTTCACGGAGATATAATTCTTTGCCTCAGACAAAACGTCTTCTGTATACTCAGCATAATCGTCGCAATATGGCTGTACATAGAATTTTTATTCAAAGTGTTCGGCAAAAAAGCTCCGTTTTCGTTTAACACGACTTTCTGGGCTGTTGTCGCTCTCGTGCTGTGTATTGTATACTTTATTATCAGAAATGTTTTTGGAATTCTTGTTCCGATGTAATATAAAATCCACTTTAAAACTATGGTGATATTATGGCTAAATCAAATTGCGAATTCTGTGCATACTACATATACAACGAATACTACGACTGCTACGAGTGTATGGTAAACCTCGACGAGGACGATATGGCGAGGTTTATGCAATCGTCACTCGACAACTGCAGTTACTTTAAATTCAGCGATGACTATAAAATTGTAAGGAAACAAAACTGATATGAAGAAAAAACTCAAGCTGTGTTTACAGCTACTTTTATCTTTTATGAAAATCGGTGTCGTGACTTTCGGTGGCGGATACGCGATGATTCCGATTATTGAAGAAGAAACATCGAAAAAACGCAAATGGATAAGTGGCGAAGATTTGCTTGACGTCATTGCGATTTCCGAGTCCACCCCAGGGCCTATCGCTATCTGTGCCGCATCTTTCATCGGATACAAGGTAGCAGGAATTCTCGGTGCGTTTTTTGCGACCCTCGGTGTAGTAGCTCCTTCTTTTTTTATCATCTACATTATCTCGATTTTCCTAAAACAATTCAGCGAATATAACATCGTAAAATACGCTTTCACAGGCATCAGAGCGGGTGTGCTCGCACTCATCATAAAAGCTGTTATTTCGATGTTCAAAAAAGCTCCGAAGCACATAATCGCATACGTAATTATGGCGCTTTCTTTTGTGCTCGTTACCATCTTTTCGACCAACGTACTCATCATCATTTTATCGAGTGCGGTGGTTGGAATTGTCTCTTCACTTATCGCGAGAAAGAGAGGTAAAGAGCTTAAATGACGTACCTCATCTTATTTCTCGAATTCTTAAAAATCGGCGCCTTCACCTTTGGTGGTGGATACGCTATGATTCCGTTTATTCAGGAAACAGTACTCAGACACGAGTGGCTCACGAATCAGGAACTCATCGATTTCATCGCTGTTTCCGAGTCCACTCCAGGTGCTTTCGCCGTTAATATCTCCACCTATGTCGGCTCGCAGGTCGGCAGTGCTGAAAACGGACTTCTTGGCGGTGTTTTAGGCGCTTTGTGTGCGACAGCAGGCGTTGTACTTCCTGCATTTTTAATCATCATTATTATTGCGAAAATCTACGACAAATTCAAAGAGAGCAAGTTAGTCAAAGGAGCGATGTTCGGACTCAAGTCCACTGTCGTTGGACTTATCGCGGCGGCTGTTATCTCTATAGCATTTGAAGTGTTCTTTGCAAACGGGTTCACCACCGCTGTCTTTGTGACATCAACATTCTGGTTTTCGCTCGTTGTTTTTGCAGTTATGTTGTTTTTACTTTTGTATAAAAAGATAAGCCCGATTATTATCATTGCTTTATCAGCTGTTGCGGGCATTATAGCAGGTTATACTGGAATCATCTGATTATGAATGCTTTTGTAGATAATAAAATCTGAATATTCAACACAAAACGAAAGCACAGCCATGTTTTTAGGCTGTGCTTTTTTCATATTTCACGCTTTATATTATCTAGTGCGCCTTTTTCAATTCGGCTGACCTGTGCTTGGCTTATTCCGATTTCCTGTGCGACTTCCATCTGAGTTTTTCCTTTGAAGTACCGCAAAGCTAAAATCTTCTTTTCTCTGTCCGAGAGCTTTCTTATCGCTTCTTTTATCGCAATTTCATCGAGCCAGTCGTTATCGTCAACCTTATCCCCCACCTGATCCATTACATATATCGTGTCGTTACCTTCGGAAAACACAGGCTCGTACAAAGAGACAGGCTCTACAATTGCTTCGAGTGCAAGTACAACCGTTTCTTTCTCTACTTCCATCACTTTAGCTATTTCTTCGACTGTAGGCTCTTTTCCGTTTTTTATAGTGAGTTCTTCTTTTATCTGCATCGCGTGGTAGGCGGTGTCCCTCATCGAGCGTGACACACGCACCGCGTTGTTATCCCTTAGATAACGCCTCAGCTCTCCGCAGACCATCGGCACACCGTAGGTAGAAAAACGCACATCTAAAGATAAATCGAAGTTATCTATTGCTTTTATAAGTCCTATTACACCGACCTGAAACAAATCGTCTGCGTTTTCTCCTCGATTCACGAAACGCTGAATCACAGAAAGGACAAGTCGCAGATTTCCGTTAATCATTTTTTCTCGTGCTGCTTTTGCTTCTTTTTTGCTACCGTTTCTGATAACAGAAATAAGCTCACGCTTCTCTTTTTCTGACAAAACTGTCAGCTGTGTTGTGTTTACTCCGCAGATTTCGACTTTATTATATTGCAACAAAAATCCCCCTTGGTATCACTTAAAATAAGTATTACCAAAGGGGTGTTTTTTAATTCAGTTATTCTTCTTCTAAAAGTGGAACATCGTTTACAGGAGTATCAATACTCTGTACAGCGCTGAGTTTTCTCTGAATCTGTCGTGTGCGGACACCCGCTAAAGTATCGAGGTCTTTTGTGACGAGATTGATGTGTTGCTGAGCTTTTGAAAGCACGTCAGCAAAGGAGTCAAACTCTTTCTTAACAGAGCCGAGAACTTCCCATACTTCGGCACTGCGCTTCTGTACAGCCAAGGTCTTAAAGCCCATCTGGATGCTGTTTAAAAGTGCCGCCATTGTGCTAGGACCTGCGATATTGACCTTATAATCACGCTGTAAAACTTCGACCATACCGCGATTGACAACTTCGCTGTAAAGTCCCTCGAAAGGTAAAAACATTATAGCAAACTCAGTTGTATTAGGTGGGTCGATGTACTTGTCGTGGATGTCTTTTGCTTCTTTTTTAATGGTAGTAATCAGAGCTTTTGCGGCAGCGTCCACAGCTTCCTTAGAACCACTGTCATACGCATCCCTAAGCTGTGCAAAAGTGTCACCAGGAAACTTCGAGTCGATAGGAAGATAGATAAATCCTGAGTCATCAGCAGGGAGCTTCACCGCAAATTCTACTACATCGCGTGAACCGCTTTTAGTAGCAACGTTTTCTTCAAACTGTTCTGGTGCGAGAATCTCCTTTAAGATAGACGAAAGCTGAATTTCGCCTAAGATACCACGAGTTTTCACGTTAGAAAGCACCTTTTTCAGGTCGCCCACTCCAGACGCTAAGCTCTGCATCTCACCGAGTCCCTTGTAGACTTGTTCAAGTCGCTCGGAAACAAGTGCGAAAGACTTATTCATCTTATCTTCAAGTGTCTGCTGAAGCTTCTCGTCAACCGTCTGTCGCATTTTCTCAAGCTGTTTGTTGTTATCTTCCTGAATGTAGCTCAGTTTCTGCTCTACGCTACGACGGATAAGCTCGAGCTTCTGCTCATTTTCAAGCGCAAAAGTCTTGAGTCGCTCTTCGATAGCTTTCGAGTTTTCTGTCTGTGTCTGTGCGAAATTCTGCTGATTGAGTGCAATCATATCGCCCATATTCTTGACAGACTGCTGTGTCGATTGAACTAGCTCCTGTCGCACTGCTGAAAGTTGCTGTGCGTTTTTCTCGTAAAACTCAGACATATCAGGCTTTGAGTTTCCCTTTTTGAGAATCATAACTAAAGCGATAACACTCACAACAAGAGATAAACCCGCTATAAGTAAAATCAGTATGTTTATAATTGAATCCATAACTAACTCCTGTGTTTTTTTATATCCTTATCTTAACACCGAGCTTTAAAATAGTCAACGCAGTTTTAAAACCTGGTGTAAATCTGTTTTTTACATTCAGGTGGCGAGTAGTAAAACTCATCAATATGCTCTCCATCGTAAAAATACTTTATCGGAGTTTTCGAGGCTTCATCAAAGAAAGAGTCTACGATTATAAGTTTTATCTTCATTTTCGATGGGATTATACTCTTTATGTAAACGCTCGCCTGCTGACCTACTTCTACATCGTCTTTGAGTTCCGCAAGTCCTGCGATATTAGGCGCAAGCTCAACGAAAATTCCGTAGTTTTCAACCGAGCGGATGATACCAGAAACAGTCTCGCCCTGCATAAACATATCGGCGTTTTCCTGCCACGTACCTAAAAGCTCTTTATGGCTTAAGCTTATGCGGGAATTCTCCTTAGTTCGCACCACAGCTTTTATGTCCATACCAACTGTAAAACGCTCTTTCGGGTGCTCGATTCTGGAAACAGAAATCGCATCGATCGGCATAAGTGAAACTACTCCGCACCCTATATCAGCGAACGCTCCGAAGCTCTCAAGGTGTGTTATTCTGGCATCAATTACGTCGCCTATTATAAGCTTTTCTACGTAATTATCGATACACATCTTCTGTGCCTTCGCACGCGACAAAACAGCTATAGTCTCGCCGTTTTCTTCGATAAAATCAGTGACAACAAAGCACACAGGCCGATTAACTCGTGAAATAACCGCAATATCCCTGACTGTACCCTCTTTAATTCCGACAGCTCCCTCAACTCTAGGAATAACGCCTTTTATGCCACCTAAGTCAACAATTAAATTATGTTGATTGTCGCACATAAGCGCCTTTGATTCAAGAATAGTACTATTTAGCTGTGCTTCCTTTAAAAGTGACAAAGAGCTTATTATCCTCTCATTGTCTTTTTCATTAATCAATTTACCCTCAGGTAAATATCGTGTCATTTTACATCCTCCCTATATTTTTATACTGTTAGATGTCTATGCTAAAATATTACCATATATGCAAAAACAAATAGTGAACATTGTTTGAAATTTTATGCTAAACTCTTGCAAATAAATATGATATATATTAAAATCATATATAGTCTTTTAAGAAAGGATAATGACTATGAAAAAGATTATTGCTTTAGCATTAGTGCTTTTGATGTGCGTGGCTACACTTGCTGGTTGTGGCAACGACGAAGTTTTCACAGGCACTACAGAATTACAAGGTGGCGTTGACGCCGGAGAAGGAGAAAAAGAAACTATGAATTACGAAGCAAAACCAACAGATGCAATTTTAGACATCAACGATATCAAAAGAGTTACTGACCCTGTTGTTGATGATGATTATGCAACTCGTGACCCTGAAAAAGGTGAGACTGTTGCTATCATCCACACAAATATGGGCGACATCAAGATGCGATTCTTAGACGAGATCGCTCCACTCGCTACAAACAGCTTTATCGCACTCGCTAATGAGGGCAGATACGACAAAACTATCTTCCACAGAGTTATCAACAACTTTATGATTCAGTGTGGTGACTACACAAACTTCAACGGTACAGGCGGTGCTTCTGCTTACGGCGTTGAGTTTGATAACGAAGTTTCCGAGTACGCTTCAAACGTCAGAGGCTCTGTTGCTATGGCAAATGCTGGTCCTAACACAAACGGCAGCCAGTTCTACATCAACCAGTGTCATTCAGATAACACTTACCTTGACGGTGGTTACACAGTATTCGGCTGGGTTTACGAAGGTATGGACGTTGTTGACAGTATCGCTGCTGTAAGCACTGACTATTCCGACAGACCACTCGAGGATGTTATCATCGAATACATCGAGATTGTAAAATACTAATATTTTTCTTATTAAGAAATATCTAATTTTCTCGAAAGGAATTTTAAGATGTCAGATAAACCTATAGTCGCTATAATGTACGACTTCGACAAAACGCTGTGTACTAAAGATATGCAGGACTACAACTTCATACCGAGTTTATCGATGACATCTTCGGATTTCTGGGCTGCTGCGAACGGCTTCGGATGGGACGAACACATGGACTCAATACTCGCATATATGTACACGATGGTGAAAAAGTCCAAAGAGAAAAACATCCCGCTTTTACGCGACACTTTAGTCAAAAACGGTAAAGATATCGAGCTTTATCCGGGTGTTAAAGAGTGGTTCGACAGAGTGAATCAGTACGGCGCAATTGTCGGTGTATCAGTTGAACACTACATAATTTCATCAGGACTCAAAGAAATCATCGAGGGTTCGGGTATCAGCGAAAAGTTCAAGGAGATTTTTGCGTGTGAGTTTTACTACGACGAAACAGGTCACGCTGTGTGGCCGAAAACCGCAGTAAACTACACAAACAAAACTCAGTTTGTTTATCGTATCAACAAAGGTGTGCTCGACGTTGCTAACGACGTTGACTTAAACCGCTCTATGCCTGACGACTCAAAGCGCGTACCTTTCACCAATATGGTTTACATCGGAGACGGTTTGTCCGATGTACCTTGTATGAAGATGATGAAAGCATACGGTGGTCACTCAATCGCTGTGTACACAGACTTAAACAAAGAAAAAGTCGAGCAGCTGTTAATCGAAGACAGAGTGGACTACATCTTCCCTGCTGATTATACTAAGGACAAAGCTTTAGATAAAACGATGAAAAACATCCTGCGTAAAATCGCAATCGAGAACGACTTAAGCGACGAAAACACAAGACAGCTCAAAGCTATTGAAAAATAACACATAAGAAAAGACCTCACTAAAGGGCGGCGCAATGTAGTGATTTAATAGCCTTAAATCAATTCTTTTGTCGAATGACTGTGTTAAAGCACTCGAAATACGACAGTATTTCATCGTGCTTACGCCTTGTCCTTCACGCAAAAGAATAAGATTTCAGGTGCTA
>JAFOED010000031.1 GCA_017380355.1 Ruminococcus sp.
GTACATCAAAAGCCGTGCGGAGTGGGAGTTTGTGGAGGTTTATACCGACGAAGGTATTTCAGCCTTAAACACCAAAAAACGTGATGGATTTAATCGAATGATAGCCGATGCTTTAGATGGCAAGATTGACCTGATTGTCACAAAGTCCGTCAGCCGATTTGCCCGCAATACTGTCGATAGCCTGACCACAGTTCGCAAGCTCAAGGACAAGGGTGTGGAAGTCTATTTTGAGAAAGAAAATATCTGGACAATGGACTCAAAAGGTGAGCTTTTAATCACCATTATGTCCTCGCTTGCTCAGGAGGAGAGCCGCTCAATTTCCGAGAATGTCACATGGGGACAGCGTAAGCGTTTTGCTGACGGCAAGGTCAGTATGCCTTACAAGCATTTTCTCGGCTACAAAAAGGGTGCTGACGGCCTGCCTGAGATTGTCGAGAGCGAAGCCGAAATTGTCCGCAGCATTTACCGGATGTTTATGGAGGGGATGTCCACAAATGCAATCGCAAAGCACCTGACGGATGTCGGTATTCCCACTCCGTCGAAGAAGGTAAAATGGCAACGTCAGACAGTTGAAAGTATCCTCACCAATGAAAAGTACAAAGGCTCGGCACTTTTGCAGAAGAAATACACCGTAGATTTTCTGCAGAAAAAGATGAAGGTCAACGAGGGCGAGGTCCCTCAGTATTATGTTGAACACAGCCATCCTCCTATCATTGAACCCAAGGAATGGGAACGAGTGCAGCTTGAGTTTAACCGACGCAAGCAGAGCGACAGACGCACCATCTGTAATAGTCCTTTCGCCGGCAAAATCATCTGCGGCGATTGCGGTGAGATTTTCGGCTCAAAGGTGTGGCACTCTAACAGCAAATACCGCCGAACTATTTGGCAATGCAACGCAAAATTCAAGGGCGACAGCAAATGCAAAACTCCCCATTTTTACGAGGATGACATCAAAGATATGTTTGTGGTAGCTCTGAGCAAACTGATGCAAAACCGAGAAGCTCTCCTTGAAGACGGCAGGCTGATTTACTCTGAGCTTTCCGACACCGCAGAGCTTGATAAAAAGTGCAACAGACTCCTTGACGAGATTGACGTTACAAAGGAGCTGATAGCAAAGCTCGTAAAAGAAAACGCTGCGCAGGCTCAAAATCAGGAGGAGTACCTGAAGAAATACGAAAGCCTTGCACAGCGTCATGAGAAGCTCAAAAGCCGATATGAAATTTTACAGCAACAGCGAGAACGCAGACTATATCAGGCAGACACCCTGAGTGCCTTCCTCTTCGCCCTCAAAGAACTTGATATACTGAACATCAAGTGGTCCCCCACCTTATGGCATACAACAGTAGATAAAGTCATAGTCAACGCAGATGAAAGTATGGTGTTCTGCTTTAAGAATGGGAGTGAGGTAGAGGTGTAAAAGATATTAAGTTTATATTGATATCATTTTATTTGTTGTGCTATAATCAACTCGATAAACTTGAACTTGATGGAGGAATATACAGAGATGAAAAAATATAAGCTTGCGGCGGTACTTATGATTATTCATGGTGGTTTTATGGAACTTGGTGGAATTTTTGCAATGATACCAGCATTGCTTATGGGAACTGATAAATATGACATAGGTCAATATTTTGAATTCAAACTTCCATATTTTCAAGATAATCTTTATATGATGATGGTTATGGGAGCAATATATGGAGTGTTTAGACTTATTGGAGCAATAGGGTTGTTGAGAAATAGAATGTGGGGTCTGGCATTATCTGTAATTAATTGTGTGATTACAATTGCTTTAATGATGTTTTTGTTGCCTGCTGGGATTATGGACGGTGTCCTTGCAGGCAGTGCTTTGATATTAATTCTAATGCAGTATTTTGGAGATAAGAAAATAATAGAATAGTTCAACAAATTCCAATTTGCCGAGCTGAAACAAAAATTCAGTCTTTTAACGATTACCCTATAATTTAACGATAGGTTTGGGGATTTTGTCGGCAAAAGCATAAAAGAGCATAAAAAATCACAGCAAAAAAGCGTTGCGGATGAGGGACACGATACATTTATGTCCTCAAACTGCAACGCTTGTTTTTTATATTGCTATCATTTTATTTGTTGTGCTATAATCAACTCGATAAATTTGAATTTGTTAAAATGAATCTATTGAAATCTTAGCTCAACTATGATACAATACACTCATCGGGAATGAGGCTCTCCCGTGGGTAACCCCTAGAACCGCTTGTTTCAAGCTGATGGCTTCTGCGATTTTACGCAGAAGGTGTCGGCTTTTTTATTTTGTCAGGAGGACTGTATGTTAACAAGTATTGCTCTGATTTTACTTTTCGGGTTGTTGTTCAGCTTTCTTTTCACAAAGATGAAACTTCCGGGGCTTTTAGGTATGATTCTTGTGGGAATTGTACTCGGTCCTAACGTACTTAATTTGATTGATTCTTCCATTCTTGAGATTTCGGCAGATTTAAGACAGATTGCACTTGTCATAATTCTGACCCGTGCAGGACTTTCGCTCAACATTAACGACCTGAAGAAAATTGGAAGACCTGCTGTTTTAATGTGTTTTGTACCTGCTATAACGGAAATGTTGGGAACCATTATTTTTGCTCCGTTATTGCTTGGGGTTTCAACTCTTGAAGCTGCAGTTATGGGCAGTGTAATTGCCGCTGTTTCTCCTGCGGTTATTGTGCCGAGAATGATTAAGCTTATTGATGAAGGCTACGGAAAAGATAAAAGTATTCCTCAGATTATTCTTGCAGGTGCATCGGTTGACGATGTGTTTGTTATTGTTGTGTTTACTGTACTTACCGCCTTTGCCTCAACGGGCGAAATATCAGGCACAAGCTTTCTTCAGATACCGTTATCGATTGTTTTAGGGATTCTGCTCGGTGTTATTGTCGGACTGTGTCTTGTGTTCTTTTTCAGGAAAGTACATATCCGTGATTCCGTTAAGGTGCTGATAATTTTAAGCATTTCTTTCCTGCTTCTGGAGTTTGAAAACAGACTCGAAGGCGTTGTACCTGTGTCGGGACTTTTAGCAATAATGAGTATGGGAATTACCTTGAATCAGAAGTATGATGTGCTTTCAAAAAGGCTTTCCGTCAAGTACAACAAGCTGTGGCTTTGCGCAGAGGTTTTCCTTTTTGTGCTTGTGGGAATTGCGGTGGATATAAAGTATGTTTTCGCTGCGGGAGTCGGTTCAATTCTGTTAGTTGTGGTTGCACTTGTTTTCAGAATGACAGGTGTGTTTTTATCATTGATTAAAACGGACCTTAGCAAAAAAGAACGTATTTTCTGTATGCTCAGCTACACACCAAAGGCAACAGTTCAGGCAGCAATCGGTACAATGCCCCTTGCTATGGGACTACCTTGCGGGAGCATAGTGCTGACGGTGGCGGTTATCTCTATTATTTTCACTGCACCTTTCGGAGCAATATGTATAGACAGACTTTATAAAAAGATGCTAACGAAAGAATAATACAAATTAAAATTTGTCGATACCAAATCAACCGTTTAACGATTATCCTACAATTTAACGATAGGTTTGGGGATTTTACCGGCTTCATTACAAAACCACATATTTTTACACAACAAAAAAGCGTTGCGGATGAGGGAAGATATCAATTTACTCCTTCAAACTGCAACGCTTATTTTTTATTTTGGCTTATTTACTTATCTTTTCGCTAAAATTTAACGATAAAACGACGAAACCTCTATTGACACGATTGTATCAATAGAGGTATCTGATTTGGTTGCGGAGGCCGGATTTGAACCGACGACCTCCGGGTTATGAGCCCGACGAGCTACCAGGCTGCTCTACTCCGCGATATATGCTTTTTGTCAGCCCCATTATATTACCACTAAACTTCTCGTTTGTCAAGCTTTTGTGATAACTTCTGCTCAAATGAGCAAAAACACTAGGGATATATAACTATTATATTGCAATTTTTGGCTTTTATGCTATAATTATTTAGTATGAATAAAATTTATTTAAGGAGTGACGATTATGTGTGAGAAAAAGCCATTTTATATCACAACACCGATTTACTATCCGTCCGGAAATCCACATATAGGCCACTGCTATACTACAGTAGCCTGCGATTCTATTGCCAGATACAAGCGAATGCAGGGCTACGACGTAATGTTTCTGACAGGTACTGACGAACACGGCCAGAAAATCGAAGAAAAAGCTAAGGATAAGGGCATTACTCCAAAGGCTTACGTCGACGAAATCGTCGAGATTTTCAAGAAGCTGTGGGATTATATGAATATCGACTACGACAGATATATCCGCACAACTGATGACTACCACGTCGAGTCTGTACAGAAGATTTTCAAGGCTCTGTATGACAAAGGATACATCTACAAGGGCGAGTATAGTGGCAAGTACTGTACTCCTTGTGAGAGCTTCTGGACTGACAGCCAGCTCGTAGATGGCAAGTGCCCTGAGTGTGGTCGTGACGTTATCGAAGCAAAGGAAGAATCCTACTTCTTCAGAATGTCTGATTTTGCTGACAGAATCGAGAAGCTTTTAACTGAAACTGACTTCTTACAGCCAAAGACTCGTGCTGTTGAGCTTGTTAACAACTTTATCAAGCCAGGTTTAGAAGACTTATGTGTATCCAGAACAAGCTTTACATGGGGCGTTCCTGTTACATTTGATGAGAAGCACGTCGTTTACGTGTGGATTGACGCTCTTTCAAACTACATCACAGCGTTAGGCTACGAAAACGGCGCGTACGATGATTTTGCTAAGTACTGGCCTGCTGATACACACATGGTAGCTAAGGATATTATGCGTTTCCACGCTATTATCTGGCCTGCTATGCTTATGGCACTTGATTTGCCACTTCCTAAGCACTTAGCTGTACACGGCTGGATTACTTTCAACGGTCAGAAGATGAGCAAATCGCTCGGTAACGTTGTTGATCCATTCGTTTTAGGTGAGCGTTACGGCGCTGATGCTATCCGTTACCACATCTTACGCGAGATGGCTTTAGGTGCTGACAGCTCATTTAGTAACGAGATTATGATTAACCGCATTAACTCTGACTTAGCAAACGGTCTTGGAAACCTCGTTTCCCGTACTGTTGCTATGATTGACAAATATTTCGGCGGTACATTACCAACAGACAGAGAAGCAGGCGACTTCGACGAAGATTTAATTGCGACAGCACTTTCTGTTAAGGGTAATGTCGACGACTTTATCGACAAAACTCAGATTAACAACGCTCTTGCTGAGATTTTCAAGCTCGTGTCACGTGCTAATAAGTACATCGACGAGACAACACCTTGGGTACTCGGTAAGGATGAGACAAAGAAAGCTCGTCTTGCTACAGTACTTTACAATCTTTTAGAGAGCATTCGTATTGCTTCAACTTTACTTTCTGCGTTTATGCCTACAACAATGCCAAAAGTTTTTGAGCAGATTGGCGCAACAGATTTTGCGACATATGAGAATACAGACAAGTGGAACGTACTTCCACTCGACACAACTGTTTCTCGTGGCGAGGTTCTTTTCCCTAGAATCGACGTAGATAAAGAAATCGAAGAGCTTAACGCTATCATTCAGAAGAATGTTGAGAAAGCTCAGGCTGCAGAAAACAAGGAAGATAAGAAAATCGAAGGTCTTGCTCAGATTGGTATTGATGATTTCTGCAAGGTAGAGCTCAGAGTCGCTCAGGTTAAAGAGTGCGAGAAAGTTAAGAAGTCTAAGAAGCTCTTAAAGCTCACACTTTTAGATGGCGAAGGCGAGCGCACAGTTGCTTCAGGAATCGCACAGTATTACACACCTGAAGAGATGGTGGGCAAGAAGGTTATCTTAGTTGCTAACCTAAAACCTGTGACACTCTGCAAGGTTGAGAGCCACGGTATGATTTTAGCTGCAACATCTGGTGACGACGTAAAGGTTGTTTTCGTTGACGATTCTGTCGAAGTTGGTAGCCGTATCAGTTAATAAATTGAGGAATGGGGGACGGGGCACCGTCTCCCTTTTTGTTTTGGAGATATTATGAACAATATTTTTGATGCACACGCACATTACGATGACGATTGGTTCTCGGACGACAGAGCACAGCTTTTATCGTCTATGCCACAAAAAGGCGTGTGCGGTATAGTGAACGCTGCGGTTGATTTAAAGACTGCTGAGATTGCTAAAGGTTTTTCGAAAACCTACGATTTTATGTATTTTACTGTCGGTTTTCATCCTGAAAATCTCGAGAATATGCCCGATAATTACTTAGAAAAAATTGAGGAAATGCTCAAGGACAAAAAGGCGGTAGCTTTAGGTGAAATCGGACTCGACTACCACTGGGAAATTGAGCGTGAGCTTCAGCACAGGGTGTTTGAAGAACAGCTCAGTCTTGCAAAACAGCTCGACGTACCCGTTGTAATCCACGACAGAGAAGCCCACGGTGATGTGATGGAGTATTTACGAAAATACAAGCCGAAAGGGCTCATGCATTGCTTCTCGGGAAGTGTAGAAATGCTCAAAGAAGTGCTCAAACTCGGAATGAGTATTTCTCTGGGCGGTACTGTGACGTTTAAAAATGCGAGAGTACCTGTTGAAGTAGCTGATGCTGTCCCGCTTGACAGACTTTTACTCGAAACAGACGCTCCGTATCTGTCGCCTGTGCCTTTCAGAGGTAAGCGAAACGACAGCTCAAATATCCTTTATACTGCGCAGAAAATCGCAGAAATAAAGGGGATAGGAGTGCAACAGCTTTTAGACATAACCTGCGAGAACGCAAAGAATTTATATGGAATCGAATGATGTTGACTTATCAACATCTATACATTATAATTAGAGTAATTAATCACACAAAGGAGTGTAGAATATGAACGAAAAGTACAACGCGTTGTTTACGCCTTGGAAAATCGGCAACGTTGAAATCAAAAACAGAATCGTTATGTGCCCTATGGGTGGTACATCACTTTTCGGTTGGTTTGAGCTTACTGGATGCCACTTTGACAAGGAAGCTGCACAGCTTTTCTTAGAGCGTGCGAATAACAACGTCGGTCTTATTATTCCGGGTATCGCACCGCTTAGAGATACATTCTGGGGTAAGTGGCTGTGGCAGAATCCTAAGATGTTTGAGGAGCTTAAGGTCTTTATGGACGAAATTCATAAGACTGGTGCTAAGCTCTTTATCCAGCTTACTGCAGGTATGGGCAGAAGTTGGGCGATTACTGAGCTTGTCGCACCACTTCATAAGAATAAATTCACACGAACACTTATTAAACCTATTATAGATACTTCTCACGAGCTTGCCAGTCCTTCTCCTCAGAAGTCACGCTGGGCTCACGACATCGAGTGCCCTCAGATGACCAAAGAGCAGATAGAGGAGATTATCGAAGCTTTCGCAAAAACAGCGAAGCTGTGCAAAGACGCAGGTGTCGATGGTGTTGAAGTTCACGCTGTGCACGAGGGTTACCTCCTAGACCAGTTCTCTATTGAGTTTTTCAACAAGCGTGACGATGAGTACGGCGGAAGCTTTGAGAACCGTTATCGTTTCGCTAAAGAAGTTGTAGAAGCAATCAAAGAGTCTTGTGGCGATGACTTCCCTGTATCACTTCGTTACTCTGTTGAGTCTAAGATGAAGGACTTCTGTGTCGGAGCTATGCCTGATGAGGACTACGTAGAAGTCGGCAGAAATATGGAAGAATCCGAAAAAGCTGCGAAGTATCTGCAGGATGCAGGCTACGATATGCTTAACGCTGATAATGGTACATACGACAGCTGGTACTGGGCACATCCGCCAATGTATATGCCTGAAAACTGTAATTTAAAGAGCGTTGCTCACATAAAGAAATTCGTTGATATTCCAGTTGTATGTGCAGGCCGTATGGATATGGAAACCGGCGCAAAAGCTGTAGAAAACGGCGAAATCGACGCTGTCGGTGTAGCTAGACAGTTCCTCGTTGACCCACAGTGGATTACAAAGATGATTGAGGACAGAATGGAAGAAATCAAGCCTTGTATCTGCTGTCACGCAGGATGCTTTAACTTCTCATCATCAAAGGGTCACGCAAATACTCAGGACCTCAAGGACACTATGGGGCTTTCCCGTTGTGCGCTTAACCCTCTTACTATGCAGTCGAAAAAGTACAAGGTTGTACCTGCAAAGAAGAGCAAGAAAATCGCTGTTATCGGCGGCGGTATCGGCGGTATGGAAGCTGCAATTCTGTGTGCAAAGCGTGGTCATAAAGTCACACTCTTTGAGAAGACAGATAAATTAGGCGGTGTGTTTATCGCCGCTTCTGCTCCTTCATTCAAAGAAAAGGACAGAGACTTAATCAAGTGGTATATCCGCGAGCTTAACTCACTCCCGATTGACGTTAAAATGAATACTGAAGTCAAGGACGTAAAGGAACTTGACGCTGACGAAATCATCGTTGCAACCGGTGCAAAAGCGAAGAATATCCCTATCAAGGGTGTAGAAAAATCTATAGAAGCGGTTGACTTCTTACTCGACAACTCTAAAGTAGGCGAAAAGGTTGTCGTTGTTGGTGGAGGCTTAACAGGTTGCGAAATCGCGTATGAGCTCTACTTACAGGGCAAAAAGCCAACTATCGTTGAAATGCTCGATGACCTTGTAACAACACCGGGTATCTGTTTAGCAAACACAAGCTACCTCAGAGACTTCTTCACAACTAACAAGGTGCCTGTGCACTTAGAAACATCTCTTAGTGAGATTTTAGACGACGGCGTTATCGTTAAGGATAAAGATGGCAAAACTTTTAAAATCGACGCTGATTCTGTCATTATGTCAGTAGGTTATAATCCTGCTCCACTCACTAAAAAAGGCAGACACGTTCACGTTATCGGCGACGCTAACGAAGTTGGCAACTTACGTACTGTTATCTGGGGTGCGTGGGATGCTTGTATGAAACTGTAAAGGAGAAACGCTATGATTTTAACTGAAAAACAACAGCAGATTTTAGATGGCAAACAAGGCGAAGTTATGGCAAAGGTTATGAAAACCCTTGTTATGTATGGCGAAGCTTTCGGTGCCGAGAAAATGATAGAAGTAACAGGTAAACACAACCACCTCGTTACATCATTCGGTCTTAAGATGATTACTCCTGTGTACGAGCTTATGGATCAGCTCATTGAAGCAGGTGCTGTGTCAGGCCAGACATTTTCTGTTGACCCTAGACCACTCGATAAAAACGTTCCTGCAAACTTCCTGCAGAATCTTATTTTCAACAAGTTTATGTACTCAAAGCAGGATTTCTATGAAGGTCAGCTTAATAGTTTAGGCCTTATGGATAAAGACGCGTTTACTTGTACTTGTTATATGGACGAAGTAGGTAACAAACCACAAAAAGGCGATATTTTATCTTGGGCGGAGAGCTCAGCCGTAGTTTACGCTAACTCGGTTTTAGGTGCTCGTTGTAACCGTAACTCAGGTATTATGGACATTATGGGTTCAATCGCAGGCTGTGTGCCATACTTCGGTCTTTTAACTGACGAAGGCAGAAAAGCTTCCTGGGTTGTAAGAATCGAAACAACAAAGAAGCCTGAAGCTCAGCTTTTAGGTTCTGCTATCGGTATGAAAGTTATGGAAGATGTTCCGTACGTTGTTGGTCTTGATAAGTGGATTGGTGATGAGCTTACAGACTCTGCTTGTACATACTTAAAAGACTTCGGTGCAGCTACTGCTTCTAATGGTGCTGTCGGTTTATATCACATCGACAACCTCACTCCTGAAGCAAAAGAACAGGGCAAAGACCTCAT
This sequence comes from Ruminococcus sp., assembly GCA_017380355.1. GTDB lineage: Bacteria > Bacillota > Clostridia > Oscillospirales > Acutalibacteraceae > Ruminococcoides. Next base: position 9,743 of record JAFOED010000031.1, read on the forward strand.
CTTAGAAGGTGCTAAAGAGTACGTTATTACAGACGAAGAACTCGAGAGAGTTAAGAACAACTACCCTGTTATCTGGAAAGATAAAAACGCTAAGCCTAAACTCTGTTTCATGGGTTGCCCTCATATGAGCTTACAGCAGTTAAAGGACTGGACCGATAAGGTAGAAAAAGGACTCAAAGAGTCTGGCAACAAAAAGGTTGTTATCCCTACAGTCTTTACTGCAGCTCCAAAAGTATTAGAGGAGTTCAACAAAACTGAGTACGCACAGCGCTTAAAGAACACAGGCGTTATCACTTCTTACATCTGTCCGCTGATGTATATGAATAACCCTCTGTGTGCTAAGATGCCTGTTATCACATCATCTAACAAACTCAGAACATACACAACATCGCGTTATTACACCGACGACGAGATTTTAGTCGAGATTACAAAAGGAGGGAACTAAAGATGAAAGAATTTAAAGGCAGAGTAGTTACTCCGGGTACTTGTAGTGCAAAAGCAGTTGTAACAAAGCAGGGCTTTAATACGCTTGCTTCCCTTCAGAAAGCTCTTCAGTTCGGTGACAAAAAGGCGACTTGTAACGACCAGAACAACACAGACATCTACGGTGAGCCACTGTGCGGAAACGCTTTAGTTTTACCACAGACAATCGGTTCTACAACAGGCGGTATGGTGCTTTACTGTGCGTGCGCTATGAAGCGTCAGCCTGCGTGTATGCTGTTTACAAACCACATCGACTCTTTAGCGTGTGCAGGAGCTGTGCTCGCTGACGTGTGGCTTCCTGACATCACAATGCCGGTTATTGACAACCTCGGCGACGAGTTCTTGGAATACGTCAAAACTGGTATGCAGATTACAGTAAAAGAAGACGGCGTTGTAGTCGTTGAATAAAACAAAAAAACAACCCCTGTCGTAAGGGCGGCGCAATGTAGTGATTTAATAGCCTTAAATCAATTCTTTTGTCGAATGACTGTGTTAAAGCACTCGAAATACGACAGTATTTCATCGTGCTTACGCCTTGTCCTTCACGCAAAAGAATAAGATTTCAGGTGCTA
>JAFOED010000032.1 GCA_017380355.1 Ruminococcus sp.
AGAACCCTTTTGAATTCTGTATAAATTCGCCTGAAGTAAATCGCCCTTTATACGCAATGGTTCTCTGTCAGCGCATTTCTTCAGTTCTTCCTGCTGGATGTTGATTTTCTTAGAGAGTCGCTCTATCGCGTTTGACACGAGCTTGTGCAAATCCTGACTACGCGATTTCATTCGCACAGCCATATCACGCTTGCTGTAAAACGCATCAAGCATAGAAGAATAGTCAGAAAAAACTTCCGTTTTCTGTGCATCACCATACTGTGTAATGTCCATAAACGCGATGTCAAACGGAGTGTTATCCGCCTTGAAAACTATAGTCGGCGTGCCGTTATTCATAACGATTTCGCGCAGGTTTTCTATCTCTTTTTTGAGCGTAGAATTTAAGAAAACTCGGTGTTCAACCTCACGACAGATAATAGGACTGGTGCCCTGAATAGCCGATAAAACCGCTTTATCAAGCGATTTTTCAGAAACCTCAACAGCTGAAACTATATCAGTCACGCTATCGTTTAAGATATTAAGCTTATCCTGTGGAGTTGGCAGGATGTACTCGATTTTAGGTAATACGACACGCTCGTTAGTCATAGTGATGTCAATACGCTTTATAGCATCGACTACGAGGTTTTTCTCGTCAACTAAGATGATGTTAGAGTATCTGCCCATAATCTCTAAGCACAAAGTCAGACGTTCTCTGTCGCCTATCTCGTTTGTCGCTTCGAACTCGAAAAACAGTATACGTTCAAACTGTGGCTGTGTGATGTTTAAAAGTTTTGCACCGCAAAGGCGTTTTCTCAGTAACATACACAGCATCGGAGGTACAGGTGGGTTTTCCGGTGCAAATTCGGTAAAATGCACGCGCGCACAATCTGCCCTACAACTCATAAATAGTTTTTTTGTACCGTCTTTTGTGCGGAAGTTAATAACAAGCTCGTCTTTTGACGGCTGGTGAATCTGGTTTATGTGAGCGTCTTTAAGTGTTGATAAAAGCTCGTTTTTAATCATACTGAGCATAATGCCGTCGAGAGCCATATTACTAACCTCCTTAAAAAATTACTTGTGGTATTTTGCGTTTGCGCTTATCGAAAATGCGCGATAAATCTGTTCTGAAAGCATCACTCTAAAAAGCTGATGCGGGAATGTCATTTTAGACACGGAGAGCTTGAAATCAGCTCTGTTTTTCACATCACCACTCAAGCCCCACGAACCGCCGATAATAAAATCGACAGTACCACTTTGCATAGAAATGTCAGAAAGCTTTAAAGACAACTCTTCTGAGCTTAACATCTTGCCCTCGATACACATCGCGATAACGTAGTCGGATTTGCCTACTTTACTTAAAATCCTCTCGCCCTCTTTTTGCAGAGTTTTTTCAATCTGCGACTGTGTACTCTGGTCAGCGATTTTTTCTTCAGGTAGCTCTATTACTGTGAATTTGCAGTAACGCTGAAGTCTCTTTTTATATTCATTCAGTGCGTCTGTGAAAAACTTTTCTTTTAAATTTCCGACGCAAATCAAATTAACATTAAGCATAAATTATCCTTAGAAAATGACGGTTTTTCCTGTTGTTTCAGGAGGAGCTGTCATAATAGTGTAGTCTTCGTTTTCTATCATACCTGCTGAGTTTAACGCGATTTTTGATGTCTCTAAAGCCAAACGCGGAGTGTTGTTCTCCTGACTTAAGTGAGCGAGTAAAAATCTAGTCACTCCACTTTCCACAAGAGTAGGTAGCACCTTTGCGCAATCGTCGTTTGACAGATGTCCTGTCATAGACATAACTCGCTTTTTCAGTATAAACGGATACGGACCGTTTTTCAGCATCTGCAGGTCGTGATTAGACTCGATGATAACTGCGTTGCTGTCACAAAGAGCACTCAGTGCATCCTGAGTCAGAAAGCCTGTGTCGGTAACGAGTGCACATCTGCGCTTGTCTGCTGTGGTGATGTGGTATCCACAACTCTCTTTTGCGTCGTGAGAAGTAAGCACTCTTTTTATAAGCATATCCCCCAGAGCAACTTCGTTTTCTATAACCCTGAGGTCTGCGTTTTTGTCGACTTTATCACTATTGACTAAAGCTTCCAGCGTACCTGCACTCGAGTAAATCGGCAGAGCATAGCGTTTTGCAAAAACACGTAGTGCTGAGCAGTGGTCAGTGTGCTCGTGCGTAACAAAAATCGCTTTTATCGTTTTTGTATCTATTTCGTTTTGTAAAAGAGCGAGCTCGAGCTGTTTACAGTTTCTGCCTGCATCAACAAGCACCGCTTCGTTGTTGCCGCTGATGTAGTAGCTGTTGCCCTTGCTCGATGAAAAAAGCGGAACAATCTTCGCCATAAAAACCTCTATAATAACAAAGGGGTACTTTCTGTACCCCTAGTAAATGTTATGCTGTTGTAGCTACTTCGTCGTTGTCTGGAATGTAAATCTTCTTGATGTCAGCGCCGAGTGACTTAAACTTGTTGATAACGTCCTCGTAACCACGCTCGATGTAGCTGATGCTTGAAATGTAGGTAGTGCCTTCAGCAACCAAAGCCGCGATAATCATCGCCGCACCTGCTCGAAGGTCAGTAGCCTTAACAGGAGCTCCTGTAAGTGGAGCGCCACCCTCAATAATAGCGAGTCTGCCCTCAACGGAAATCTTTGCACCCATACGGACAAGCTCCGCAATATACTGATAACGGTTATCCCACACACTTTCGTTGATGATAGATGTGCCGTTAATAGACGCTAAAAGTGCCGCAAACTGTGGCTGACAGTCAGTAGGGAAACCAGGGTGTGGCATAGTCTTGATGTTAACGCGGTTAAGCGGACGCTTAGTCGCATCAACAACAACGGCTTCGTCGTACTCCTCAACCTCAACACCCATTTCTCTGAGTTTCGATGAGATACTGTCGAGATGCTTAGGTGTGATGTTTTTAACGGTAATCTTACCGCGGGTAGCAGCAGCCGCCGCCATATATGTGCCAGCCTCAATCTGGTCAGGGATAATCGAATATGTGATACCACGTAAGTATTCAACACCGCGGATCTTGATAACGTCTGTACCTGCGCCACGGATGTTAGCGCCCATGGAGTTTAAGAAGTTCGCAAGGTCAACGATGTGTGGCTCCTTAGCAGCGTTTTCGATGATAGTCTGACCCTCAGCTTTTACAGCAGCGAGGATAATATTCATAGTAGAACCGACAGAAACAGTGTCGAAATAAATTCTCGCACCGTGAAGTGGTCTGTCAGAAGTTGATTCAATAATCGCACCGTTAATCAGCTCGTTTTTAGCGCCCATAAGAGCAAAGCCCTTTAAGTGCTGATCAATCGGTCTTACGCCGAAGTTGCATCCGCCAGGCAGTGCTACTTTAGCATTGTGGAATCTGCCGAGCAACGCACCAAGCAGATAATAAGACGCACGCATACCGCGCACTGAATCGTTAGTAGCTTCATAGGTGTTGATTGGACGTGGGTCAATGTCGAGAGTCGACTTATTCACACGTGTAACCTGAGCACCGAGCTCCTGCAGAATAGTCGCAATAAGAGTAACGTCGCTGATATTCGGTATATTCTCTATACGGCATGGCTCATCGCACAAAATAACAGCAGGGATGATAGCAACCGCTGCGTTTTTCGCACCGCTGACAGTAACTTCGCCGAAGAGCTGATTGCCGCCGTTAACAACAAATTTTTCCAAAATATGCACACTTCCTATATTGTATATATGGTATATGCCTGAATGTAGTAAATAATCGGTCTTTTTTAAAAACCTCAAAAATTCAAATTGACAGTACAAAAACCAAGCGTACCCGCACTTATACACAGTACACCACAGTATCGTACACTATAAAGATAATACAAAGACGCTGTAAAGTCAACTGATATTAGGCTTAATAATAAAATTTTGGTCAACTTGTATGTAAAAAAGTCACATAGGAAAGTGATTTTTTAATAATTATTTTTCTACTGTGCAAATTCAGAATTTATATTTTCTTTGTAAGAATTATTTTAAGCCTATCTTCCCCAGTATTTGCGGTCTAGTGAACGGAACTGAATCGCTTCAGTAATATGATGCCCTCTTATAATCTCGCTACCCTCTAAATCTGCAATTGTTCGAGCAACTTTTAATATTCTGTCGTACGCACGAGCGGTAAGTCCGAGTCGCTCGAACGCGGCTTTTAAAAGCATATTAGCTTTGTCGTCAATCACGCAGACTTTCTCAAACTGTGACGCGTCGAGATTTGCGTTACAGCTGATGCCTGTGCCAAAATAACGAGCCGTCTGTATCTCACGGGCTGCGTTCACACGTGCTCTGATTTGAGCGGATGTCTCCTCGTTACTTTTAGTGGTAAGATCATCATAGTCCACAGGAGGTACTTCGACGTGGATGTCGATTCTGTCCAGAAGCGGTCCAGAAATACGGCTTAAATACCGACGCACGCTATCCTCAGTACAGGTACACTGACGTGTAGGGTGGTTATAAAAACCGCACGGACACGGGTTCATTGCGGCAATCAGCGTAAACGAGCACGGGTACGTCAGTCTACCCATAGCTCTCGAAATTGTGACTTTCGAATCCTCGACAGGCTGACGCAGAGCTTCGAGTGCACTACGCGAAAACTCAGGAAGCTCGTCTAAAAACAGTACGCCGTTGTGACACAGAGAAATCTCACCAGGTTTCGGCACAGCACCGCCACCTGACAGACCTACTGCAGAAATCGAGTGGTGTGGTGAACGAAACGGTCTGCTTGACACAAGACCTGCTTTCGTATCGAGCAAGCCTGCGACAGAATGGATTTTTGTCGTTTCAATCATCTCTTCAAAAGTCATATCCGGCAGTATAGTTCCCATACGTTTTGCGAGCATACTTTTGCCGGAACCCGGAGGGCCAATAAGGAGCACGTTGTGACCGCCTGCCGCGGCGATTTCAAGCGCACGCTTCGCTTCGTACTGACCTTTTACCTGACAGAAATCGAGTACCTGAGAAACATCTCTATGCTCTTCATGGTTATACACAGCAGGCGCGATTTCTCCCCTGCCTTTAAAGTGATCTACAAGCTCAAAAACAGTCTTTACAGGGTAGATTTCTATCCCCTTTACTACTGCTCCTTCGCACGCATTTTCAAAAGGTACAAACAAGCGTTTTATTCCTGCACTCTGAGCTTTTATAGCCATCGGTAAAACGCCGTTTATTTTTCTCACTTCGCCCGAAAGCGACAGCTCACCGACAAACGCGCAGTCGTCTAAAGACGCGCTTATCTGACCTGTTGCTTTTAAAAGGGCAACGAGTATCGGTAAATCGTACACAGGACCTTCTTTTTTTATATCAGCAGGGGCTAAATTCACGATAATACGAACGGTCGGAAAATCAAAACCGCAGTTTTTAAGCGCCGAGCGCACTCTGTCTTTACTTTCTTTTACCGACGCATCAGGAAGACCAACGATGTCAAAAGCAGGAATGCCTTTGCTCACGTCAGCCTCGACTTCAACACAAAAACTATCTATTCCGAATAATCCTAAGCTGTTACATTTTACTACCATTTGTATACCTCTCAAAAGTGCAGAATATATCCTTTTTATTATATCACACGACTAAACTCGACTAATAGTAAAAAAAGTTGTCAAATTATTGTATATTTTGCACAATAATTATTCTCATTTTTTGCGTTTTTGTTAAGAAAAACTAAAAATCCATTGACTTTTTCGCACATTTATTGTAGCATAATTATACATATATTTATGTGAGGTGGACATTTTTGCAACATTCGTCATATTTTTTCGAAAATTGTGATGACACCACCTTAGCATCTCTTATCAGAAGCGGTGACGCTCAATCCGACATAGCGTTTGAAATCATATGTGTCAGATACTTAAATCTCATTTCTTCTATTGCGTCGAAATACCGCTACTGTGCCGAAGGATACGAGCTTTCAGACTTTATGCAGGAAGGCTTAATCGGCTTGCTTTCAGCGTGTAAGTCATACGATAACGGTCGCGGTATGAGTTTTAAAAACTACGCAATGCTGTGCGTCGAAAATCGTTTTAAAACTATCCGCCGACACAAAAACGCTACCACTCAGGTACCGCCTACAAATCTCGTCCCTATCGACAGCAGTCTTGAACTTCTCGAAGACGCAAACGAGATGAGCGTGCAGGAGATTCTCGAGAGTAAGGAATACATAAAATCTGTGTTCAAAAATCTCGACAAAACTCTCTCAGAGCTTGAGAAAAAGGTGCTGAAACTATATTTGTCAGGATACTCGTACTCGCAGACAGCTGCAGCGCTTTCTATCAGCGAAAAGGCTGTTGATAACGCGATGTACCGCATCCGCAAAAAATTATCACGGTAATATATCCCGAGAGTATAGACGGTGCAACTCCGTCACGGGATGATAAAATATTTTTTCTAAGTGAGGTTACACTATGTACGAAGACAAGACTCTGGTCTGCAAAGATTGTGGTGCTGAATTTGTATTCACAGCAGGCGAACAGGAATTCTATGCCGAAAAAGGTTTCGTAAACGAACCACAGCGTTGCAAGGCTTGCAGAGTTGCTCGCAAGAATGCTGTTAAATCAGCTCGCGAAATGCACACAACTGTATGTGCTCAGTGCGGCGGCGAGGCTACAATTCCGTTCAAACCTATGGAAGGCAAAGACTACTATTGCAGCGATTGCTTTGCAAAGAGAAAAGAAGCAGAATAAGCTGAAGATATATTGCATAAAACTCATATCGTTTTCTCATGGCGTCCGTTTTTCGGGCGCCTTTTGCATTTTACAGAAATTTTCACTAACACTAAAATTATAACCCAAATTAAGCCGTAAACTGTTGTTTTTTCTGCTTTTTTGTGGTATATTATTCGTGAAAATTTAACCTTGGAGGTAATCACTATGAATAAAATTACTAAAGACGCAATTATTGGCGATGTACTTGATATGTACCCACAGGTTGCTCCATTCTTTTTTGAGATGGGTATGCACTGTTTAGGTTGTCCATCAGCTCGTGGCGAGACTATCGAGCAGGCTTGTATGGTACACTCAGCTGACTGTGACGCTCTTATTGAAAAAATCAACAACGCTATCGGTGCTTAATGAGACTTTTTTCACTTGATAACAGACTCTCTATGTGCGCGTCGTTTGTGCGTGAAAACGCTTCACTTGCGGACATTGGAACAGACCACGCGTACCTGCCTGTATGGCTCGTACTGAATAATAAAATAAAGAGCGCTCTTGCGTGCGATATTAACGAAGGTCCGCTTTCTAGCGGTAGGGAAACTGTCGAAAAATATGACCTTTGTGACAATATCGAACTGCGTCTGTCAGACGGACTCGCACAGGTAAAAAAAGATGAAGTCGATGACGTCGTAATCGCAGGTATGGGCGGTGAACTAATCGCGCGTATTTTAAGCTCTTGTGAGTGGGTTAAAAGTGAAGACAAGCACTTTATTTTACAACCGATGACTAAGTGTGAAGTTCTGATAAAATGGCTCTACGACAACGGCTTTGAAATCGTCAGTCAGGATGCGTGCGAGTGTGATACTAAGCACTACACAGTTATGATGTGTCGTTACACAGGAGAGCATATAACCGTCGACGAAAGCTTTTATTATATAGGCAAACTCGACCCAAAAAGTGATAGCGCAAAAGCGTACTTAACACACGTTTTATCGCATCTTAATAAGCGTGCGATGGGCGATAAATCACTGCTGTCGATAATCGAAAAAATAAACGGAGAATTACTATGACAAAAGTACTCGATATCATAAATTTCACTGAAACTTTCGCTCCGCTTAACACTCAGTGCGAGTGGGATAACTCGGGACTTTTAGTGGGAAACAAAGACACAGAGGTTAAGAAAGTCCTTCTTTGTCTCGACATCACTCACGCGGTTGTAGAAGAAGCAAAAAACTTAGGATGTGAGCTGATTATCAGCCATCATCCCGTTATCTTTTCTCCGCTTTCTCACATCGATACTCACGACGTATGTTACCACCTTATCAGAGAGAATATCGCTGCTTTGTGTCTGCACACTAATCTCGACATAGCCCAGAACTCCGGAGTAAACGTTGAGCTTGCGAAAGCTCTTTCGCTTCAAAAACCTACACTCTATCCTGAGGAATTTTTATGCGTTGGCGAGCTTACACACGAGATGAACAGCGACGAGTTTGCAAATTTTGTTAAAGAGGCGCTTAACTGTCGCGGTGTGAGATACACAAAAAAGGATAAAATTAAAAAAGTCGCTGTCAGCTCCGGCGGTGGCGGTGAAGCAGTTTTTCTGAAAAACAAGTACGATTTTGACGCACTTGTGACGGGAGAAATAAAGCATCATCTCTTCCTTTTTGCCAGCGAAAACGAGCTGTGTGCGGTAGAAGCGGGACACTTCAACACAGAAGATGTAGTTATAGCTGAACTTGTCAAAAAGCTTGCTGAAAAATTCCCACAGCTTAGCTTTACAAAGTCAGTTTCTCTCACCGACGTCGTAAATTTCGCTTAATCACAGCGAACAACTTAATATTATTTTCAAAAAAATGCTGTTCTGATACCTTCAGGACGGCTTTTTTATTGCATTTTTAACTTAATTCTGACCTTTTGTAACCTATAGAGCGAATTTTCTGAAAAAATTGTATTATATATGTAAAAAACAATTGCAAAAGGTTACAAACTTTGGTATAATACTGTAATGTAAATAACTATATGTGGTAATCTGTGGTTTTTTGTACCACAAAATGAAGCACCACGCAAAGGTGAATATGAGAATCAGAAAAAAGAAATGGGCACAGCCGGAACTCGACCAGTGCCGCTACTTTGTAAAAGAACCTACAGACTTCTGTGGCAGATGGAAAGAATTTTTTAATAACGGCAACGATATTGAACTCGAAGTCGGCTGTGGTAAATGCAGTTTCGTTGCACAGAAAGCACTTCTAAATCCAAACAAAAACTTCATTGCGGTTGACATTAAAAGTGATATGCTCGGTGTCGGCAGAAGAAACATCGAAAAGCTGTTTTCTGGAAACGGCAAGACTGTTGACAACATCGCACTAGTAGCTTTTAACTGCGAGAGTATCGAAAAGCTTTTCTCCAAAGAAGATGGGATTAAGCAGATGTACATCAACTTCTGTAACCCGTGGCCACGCGAAAAGCACAAGAAACGCAGACTCACACACGTGACAAAGCTCAACAAATACCGCACTTTCCTTTCAGACGGTGCGCAGATTAACTTCAAAACCGACAACGACGAGTTGTTCGAAGAAAGCATTCCGTACTTTGAAGAGTGCAACTTTGACATCACATACATCACTCGCGACTTACACAACAGCGAGAAAAATGAAGGTAACATAAGAACTGAACACGAGAATATGTTCTCTAGTGAGGGTATCAAGATTAAACATCTCATCGCTAAGATGAAATAAAATCATTTAGTTAAGGAGGGGTACAAATGAAAAAACTGACAGCGCTACTGTGTCTTGTGCTTATTTTACTGCTTTCAGGATGTTCTGCACTTAGTTTAAACGAATCATCCATTATGTGCCCTCCAAAAGCTACGGGTAACAAAGCCGACATCCAGAAACTCATCGATAAGCAGACTTCGGGAGACTATGTGCTCAAATATCCGAAAAACGGCTCTAACCGCAGTTCTATCGTTATGCACGACCTGGACCACGACGATGACGAAGACGCTATTGCTTTTTACTCAGACAAAAGCGGTGAACACATCCACGCTCTTTTTGTTGAGTGCAAAAACTCCGACTACGTGATTATTGAGGACGTACTGATTGAAGCGACTACTATCGACAGAATAGAGTTCTGCGATTTAAACGCAGACTCTAAATGTGAAATCATCTTAGGCTACTCACGCTCGACTTCTTCACAGAATGTGATGAGTATCTTCACTTACAACAAGGACGCTTCTCCTGTTATCACACAGAACGAAACTCCGTATACATACTCAAGCTTAGTCACAGGAGACTTCGATAAAGATAAATCAGATGACATTCTGCTCATCTCTTTGTACTCGGGCGACATCGCCGCAAGAGCACAGCTTCTTGTTTTTTCAGGCACTGAGCTCGTTGAGGTGTCTTCTGCAGAGCTTGACTCTGACATCACTCAGCTTGCAAGCGCTACGTACGGTCAGATTTCAGATGACTCTTATGGTGCTATACTCGATGGTGTTAGCTCGACAGGCGACTACACTACACAGGTCGTGTTGTTTGACTCTTCCCGTCCTGCACTTATAAATCCGCTGTTTTCTTATTCTGGATACAGCCTCACCCGTCGCTCGACCCAGATTTGTTCTACAGATTATAACAAAGACAATCTTATTGACATTCCGATTTGTTCGCTGATGCTCCACAACGAAGACGACGACGTAAACACAATTGCTCGTCGCATCGACTGGAACAATCTCGACACAGATACATATACACTAAACACAAGTCAGAGTGCTATTTTCTGCTCGGCTGACGGCTACCTGCTCACTATGCCTCAGAAATGGAGCGAGTCTGTAACCGCACGCTACGATAAAACAAACCGCGAGTTAAGCATCTACACATGCGAGTACTCAGGCAGCAAGCTTGTACTCAAAGACAAGCTAATCACAGTCAAAGCGTACTTTGACGAAAACTACGAAAAAAGCAGTTCGGAATACACCGAATTTATGCGAGTAGGCGCTACTGTCTACACCTACTTAATCGGCTCAGCCGATAATTACCTGTCAATTACAGGCGACGAGCTCAGCTCGCTGTTTATGCCTGTTAACTTATAACATATAAACGGAGGTTTTAGTTATGAAAAAGATTCTTGTTTGCGAAGACGAGGCTGCTATCCGCGATTTTGTGGTTATCAACCTCAGACGTGCAGGCTACGAAGTTGTAGAAGCCGACTGTGGAGAGATGGCTCTGCAAAAATACGAGGAGCACGGCGGTGATTTCGACGTTGCTATTCTCGACATTATGATGCCTGGTATCGACGGCTTACAGGTATGTAAGGAACTTAGAAACAAAAACTCAGGCATCGGTATCATTATGCTTTCAGCACGTACACAGGAGATGGATAAGGTAACAGGTCTTATGCTCGGCGCTGACGACTACATCACAAAACCATTCTCACCATCAGAGCTCACAGCTCGAGTTGACGCTCTTTACAGAAGAGTTGCGCTCGCTGAACAGAGAGCTGAGAATAACTTCAAAGAAGAGCTCAAGTCAGGTATCTTCACTCTAAATCTCAGAAACCGCGCTCTTATGAAAAACGGTAAGATGATTGAGCTTACACAGGTTGAGTTCCAGATTATGGAGTACTTCTTCTCAAACCCAGGTGTAGCTCTTGACAGAACTGACATCTTAAACCACGTATGGGGCGAAGCGTATGTCGGCGAAGAAAAAATCGTTGACGTTAACATCAGACGTCTGAGAATGAAGGTAGAGGACGAGCCTTCTAACCCTAAGTTCATCGTTACTGTATGGGGCTTAGGCTACAAGTGGGACACATAATTTGCGATTTTAAGCCTTAAAACACTTTAAAAGAGGAGGTGCAAGAATGTTCAAAGGCATTACTAAAAGATGGATAATCAACACTTTCGGTGTTATTGTCGCTGTCATAACTTTACTTATAATCTGCCTGAGCGTTTTTGTACAGTCTTTGTGCTACTCCTCTGTGGAACAGGCTCTTATAAACCGCAACAGCGAGTTGTCGGCTGTTTTCCCTGGATATAAATGTGAAAACACCGCTGACTTTCAGAACACAGCGTCAAAGTACGTCGAAGACTTCATGTATAAAGAGAACATGGAGCTTATGGTCATTAACGCAAGCGGACGAGTAACCGTCACTTCAACAGGCTTTGAGCCTGACGAGGGACTGGCTATGCCTGACTTTGACTCAGCACTCGAGGACGAAGACGGATTTTCACAATGGACGGGAAAACTCAGCTCCGGTGAAAAGGTCATGGCAACAACGCACATCATCCGAAACTCAAACAACACCTGTGTCGGCGCTGTGCGCTATGTTGTGTCGCTGAGAAAAGCTAATCTCTACACGTTCGTTGTATCACTAATCGCGACATTCATCGGTGTTATTATTATTGCGTGCGTTGCTTTCTCAGGTAACTACTTCATCCGCTCAATCGTAAAACCGGTGCGTGAAATGAGCGAAACCGCAAAGCGCATCGCTCAGGGTGACTTCGACGCGAAACTGACTAAGATGTACGACGACGAAATCGGTGATTTGTGCGACTCTATCAACGATATGGCAAAAGAGCTCGACGCATCAGAAAAGCTGAAAAACGACTTTATTTCGCGTGTATCACACGAGCTGCGCACACCGCTTACAGCTATTAAAGGCTGGGCTGAAACTATGCAGTACGGCGTACCTGACCGAATCACCTTGGAAAAAGGTATGTCGGTTATCGTGTCGGAAAGTTCGCGACTCACAGGAATTGTTGAAGAGTTGCTCGACTTCTCAAAACTCCAGAGTGGACGACTCACTATGCAAAAACAAAAAATCGATATACTCGCTGAGGTTGACGAAGCGGTATATATGTTCAAAGAACGTGCCTTTTCTGAGGGCAAACACCTGCTGTATGACGAGCCGGAAATCATGCCTCCGGTTTACGGCGACCGTAACAGATTAAAGCAGGTATTCATCAACGTTCTTGACAACGCGTTAAAATACACACCTGAGGGCGGTATGGTAGGCGTACAGGTTTATCAGGATTTCAAAGAGGATATGATTAAGATTATCGTAGCCGACAACGGATGCGGTATCGCGAAAGAAGATATCCCGAAAATCAAGGATAAATTCTACAAAGCCAACCAGAAGGTCAACGGCTCAGGTATCGGACTCGCGGTTGCTGACGAGATTATCAAGCTCCACAATGGTCATCTCGACATCGACTCCAGTCTTGAGGTTGGTACAACTGTAACTATCGGCTTACCTATATATAAAAATGAGGACGAAGAAGAACAGGCTTTACTTAATGCGCAAAACTCAGACTTAAAGGAATAACACACTATGTCTAATAAAGAAAAACAATGTAAAATCACATCCATCGGTGGCTCTGCGCTCATCGAAGGTATTATGATGCGTGGTCCTAAATGCACTACAATCGCGGTGCGTACAGGCGAAAACGAAATTCACACAGAAGAACTCAAGGTGAAGACTCTCGCATCTAAAAGTAAATTCTTCAGATTGCCGTTTATTCGCGGTATCACAGGTATCGTTGACTCGATGTCTATGAGCTACAAGGCACTCGCTATCTCTGCGGACAAAGCCTTGGAAGCAGGCGAAATCGAAGAAGAACAATCTAAATTTGAAAAATGGCTTACTGATAAATTTGGTGACAACTTAATGAAAGTCGTGATGGTAATTGCGACAATTCTCGGCGTTTTACTCGCTGTAGGTCTTTTCTTCTTTTTACCATCACTTATGTACGACGGACTTGCGTGGCTTGTAAAATACGTAACGTCCCTTGATTTCGTAGGAAATTTCGGCATAGGTTCAATCGACATCGCTGAAAACGTATTCTTCAAATCTGTTTTCGAGGGTGTGCTGAAGGTTGTGCTGTTCTTAGGCTACATCATCCTTTGTTCACAGATGGAAGATATGAAGCGTGTATTTATGTACCATGGTGCTGAACACAAAACTATTTTCTGTTACGAAGCAGGACTCGAACTCAACGTCGAAAACATCAAAAAGCAGAAGAGATTCCACCCTCGTTGTGGTACAAGCTTCCTTGTTATCACACTTTTAGTCGGTATCTTCTTAGGCCTTTTTATCCCTGCTAGCCCATTCGGCATAAGCTTTTTACGCCCTGTGTTCAAGATCGTTCTTTTACCGCTTATGGTTGGTATCGGCTACGAAGTCATCAAGTTGTGCGGTAAACACGACAACTGGTTTACTCGTATTTTAGCAGCTCCTGGTATGTGGGCACAGCGAATCACAACCCGTGAACCTGACGAAAAGATGATTGAAGTAGCTATTGAAGCGATGACTCCGGTTATCCCTGACGACGGCTCAGACATCATCAGCAAGTAAACGTATGAACATTAAAGAAGCAATAAGTTTTATTAAAGAAAAATTACTCAAGGCGGGAACTGACGACCCCGCCTTTGATACTATATACCTGTTTGAACACGTGCTTTCTATGAACCGCACACAGCTCAGTATCAACGGTGATAAAGAGCTAAGCGAGAGCGACTTCTCTACCCTGCTGACACTTGCAGACCGCAGAATAAACGGCGAACCTGTGCAGTACATCATCGGTTTCTGGGAATTTATGGGCAGGAAATTTTATGTCGGTGAAGGCGTTCTCATTCCGCGTGATGACACCGAGGTTTTAGTCAGAGCGTGTCTTGAGTTACTCAAAGGTA
Source organism: Ruminococcus sp. (assembly GCA_017380355.1). GTDB lineage: Bacteria > Bacillota > Clostridia > Oscillospirales > Acutalibacteraceae > Ruminococcoides. The sequence goes on from JAFOED010000032.1 coordinate 14,334, forward strand.
AAGAAAACCTCAACATAATCGATTTATGTTCCGGGTCGGGCATTATCGCGGTAACACTCAAGAAAGCTTTTGAAAACGCGACTGTATCAGCAGTTGAAAAAAGCGAAGCAGCTTTTGGATATCTCACTAAAAACTGCGAAGAAAACAAAGTACAGATAAACGCCGTTTGTGGCGATTTGTTTTTGTGTGCTGATGACTATGACGACAACAGTTTCGACCTTTTAGTGTCGAACCCTCCGTACATCATACGAGATGAAATTAAAACGCTTCAAAAGGAAGTTCAGTTTGAACCCAAACTTGCGCTCGATGGCGGAGAAGACGGCTACGACTTCTACAAAGGTATAATAAAGCTGTGGAGCAGAAAGCTCAGAAAAGGTGGCTACATCGCGTTTGAAATCGACGAAGGTCAGTTTGAGTGCATCAGTAAGTTACTACTTGAAAACGGCTTTACTGACGTTAAAGGCTACCTTGATTTAGGAAACACCGTACGTGCGATGAGTGCAATTTACAATTCGTAACCGTACGTTACAATTAGAACATATTTTCGAAAATCTATTGAATTTTTTGTAGAATTATGGTATACTCTCATCGTATTATATAGGGTTCACCCACAAAGGAGATTTATATTATGGCTATTGATAAGAATAAAGCTTTGGAGACCGCTTTAGGTCAGATTGAAAAACAGTTTGGTAAAGGCGCTGTTATGCGTTTAGGTCAGGACTCTGCACTTAATGTTGGCCACGTTTCGACAGGCTCACTTTCACTCGATATCGCTTTGGGTATCGGCGGTTTACCTAGGGGCAGAATTATTGAAATCTATGGACCTGAAAGTTCAGGTAAAACTACACTTTCTCTGCACTGTATTGCAGAAGGTCAGAAAGACGGCGGAAACGTTGCTTTTATCGACGTTGAACATGCACTTGACCCAGTATATGCACAAGCGTTAGGCGTTGACGTTGACTCACTTTTAGTTTCACAGCCTGACACAGGTGAGGACGCTCTCGAAATCGCTGAGGCGCTTATCCGCAGTGGTGCTATCGACGTTATCGTTATCGACTCTGTTGCAGCTCTTGTTCCTAAGGCTGAAATCGAGGGTGAAATGGGTGACTCACACGTTGGTCTTCAGGCACGTCTTATGTCCCAGGCTTTAAGAAAGCTCGCAGGCGCTATTTCTAAGTCAAACTGCGTTGCTATCTTTATTAACCAGCTTCGAGAGAAAGTTGGCGTTGTATACGGTAACCCTGAGGTTACTCCTGGTGGTAGAGCGTTAAAGTTCTACTCTTCAGTTCGTATCGACATCAGAAGAGTCGAGACATTAAAGCAGAACGGCGAAATGATCGGCTCACGCACACGTGCAAAGGTTGTTAAGAATAAAATCGCTCCTCCATTTAAAGAGGCAGAATTTGATATTATGTACGGCAAGGGTATTTCTCGTACCGGCGAGCTTTTAGACCTTGCTGTTAAAGCTGACGTAGTTCAGAAATCAGGCGCTTGGTTCAACTTCGGTGAAACAAGACTCGGTCAGGGTCGCGACAACGTTAAAGAGTTGCTCGAAAACAACGACGAGTTAAGAAACGAAATCGAATCACTTCTGTGGGAAAATATCGACAAGTTAAGCCCACGCCCTAAAAAGCCAGCTAAGGCTACTTTAGTTTCAAAGCCTGAAGCTAAAGCTCCTAGTTCAAAAAGCGCTAAATCAAATATCGACATTTTAGTTGAAGACTGATGACTGTTACAGCTATTGAGCCGAAGAAAAAAGGGCTTTGTGCGCTTTATATCGACGGTGAGTTTGCGTTTAAGGTCGACACCGAAACGGTGCTGTCGATGAGAATCGACGTTGGAAATGAAATAAGCGACGAAAAGCTACACGAACTAGTTAAAAACTCGGACACAAAACGAGCAAAAGACAAGGCGATGTGGCTTATCTCGTACCGCGATTACTCAAAACGCGAATTGATAGAAAAAGTCGCAAAAGACTCAAGTACTGAAGCCGCACAAAAGGCAGTAGAGCGTCTTTTAGAGCTCGGTCTCGTCGACGACGAAAGGTACGCTCGTCGTTACGCTCACGACCTTATTTTTATAAAGCGTCTTTCCCCTGTCGGTGCTGTGAGAAAACTCACAGAAAAAGGTATCGACAGAGATTTGGCGCGTGAAGTTGTCGATGAAATAGACGTCGACACTAATGATAATATCACTGCCATCATCAGCAAGAAGTACGCAAAGAATCTTTTTGATGAAAAAGGCAGACGCAGATGCGTAAACGGGCTTTTACGACTCGGTTACAGCTATTCTGACATAAAACACGCTTTGTCGCAGTTTACTGACTGTGATGATATGTATATATAAAATGCAAATACTTTTTTGGAGAAAACAATGTCTAATACAGTAGGTTTTGTATCCTTAGGATGCGCAAAAAACAGAGTTGACTGCGAAATGATGATGAGCAAAGTCAGAGAAGGCGGATTCAAACTTATCGAAGACGCCGCTATGGCTGACGTTGCTGTCATTAACACCTGCGGTTTTATAGAATCCGCAAAACAGGAAAGCATCAACGAAATTCTGGAACTCTCAAAACTCAAAGAAGAGGGTAAAATCAAAAAAATCGTTGTCACAGGCTGTCTTGCACAGCGATACAACGCTCAGATTAAACAGCTTATTCCTGAAGCAGACGTTGTGCTCGGACTCGGTGCAAATGGCGACATCTGTGACGCTATAAATAAAGCACTATTCGGCGAAGATATCGAGAGTTTCCCTGATATTCTCAATATGCCACTCGACGGAAAGAGAGTGCAGTCAACACAGCCTCACTACGCTTATCTGCGCGTTGCTGACGGATGCGATAACTGCTGTACATACTGCGCGATTCCTCTTATCAGGGGTAAATTCCGTAGCCGTAAGATGGAAAACATCTTAGAAGAAGCACAGCGACTCGTTAACAACGGCGTTAAGGAGCTTAACGTCATCGCTCAGGATACCACACGCTACGGCGAGGATATTTACTCAGAGCTTATGCTCCCTACACTCTTGAAAGAATTGTGCAAAATCGAGGGTTTAGAGTGGGTGCGTGTGCTTTACTGCTACCCTGACCGCATCACAGACGAACTCATAAAGGTTATCAAAGAAGAAGACAAAATCGTTAAATATATCGACCTTCCGCTTCAACACTGTAACGGCGAGGTGCTTAAAAATATGAATCGCCACGGCGACAAGGAGTCACTCACAGCTCTTATCAATAAGTTGAGAACTGAGATTCCTGACATCACTCTGCGCACAACTTTAATCGCAGGCTTCCCTGGTGAAACAGAAGAACAGTTTACTGAGCTTTCTCAGTTTGTAAGTGATATGAAATTTGAGCGTCTCGGATGTTTTGCGTACTCACTCGAAGAGGACACAAAAGCAGCAGTGATGGAATGTCAGGTTGACGAAGACGTAAAGCAGGAGCGTGCTCGTATCATAAACGAACAGCAGGCTATTATTATGAGTGACAACTGCGAGAGATACATCGGCAAGACTTTAGACGTTCTGGTTGACGGTTATGATCGATATGCTGAGTGCTACTTCGGACGCTCTGTGCTCGACGCACCTGAAGTTGACCCATGCGTATTCTTCACTATTTCTGACAGAAAGCCTAAAGCTGGCGACATCGTAAAGGTCAACATCACAGATTATCTCGACTGCGATTTAGTGGGCGAAATGGAGGCATAATATGAATTTACCAAATAAGTTAACCGTTATGCGCATCATACTCGTACCATTTATGGTCGCTTCTATGCTTATCGAGTTCCCGTTTCACTATTTAGTTGCCGGACTTATCTTCGGTGCGGCATCGCTTACCGACTATTTCGACGGAAAAATCGCTCGTGAGCGTAACCTCATCACAAATTTCGGCAAGTTTGCTGACCCGATTGCGGATAAAATCTTAGTCGTTTCTGCGCTTGTTTGTTTTCTTGCAAAAGGCTTGTGCGACCCTATCATCATCCTCATCGTTTTATTCAGAGAATTTGTCGTAACTTCAATCAGACTTTCTGCTGCATCTAACGGCACAGTCGTTGCTGCAAATATGTGGGGCAAGGTCAAGACAGTAACACAGATGATTGCTATTATCGCTGTGTTCGTATTCCAGGTCGCACTTGAGGTTTACGCTGTTTTCCCTTACATGCCACAGCACGCTGTGCAGATGATGGAAAACATCTTCTTTGTTGCTGGTGAAGTGCTGATGTGGATTTCTGTTGTATTCACCGTTATTTCGGGACTTATCTACGTTTTAGACAACAAAGAAGCAATTGCTGACAAATAATACATACTTGCATTTTTTATAATTAATGTATATAATACTACTATATCAAAAGGCGTTGAGCAGGAGAAGTAACCTACCATGCACCACCAGAGAGAGGAACATTTTGCTGTGAGTTCCTTTGGGAAAAGGTTTGTGAAATGCACCTGTGAGCTTGTGAGGGGAATAAAGTATCTTCACACGGTAGTCACCGTTATCGACGTTAAAGGGTTAAAGGGCGGAATTGCTACGTATTCCTCCACCGCTTTGCGGTCCTTCCGATTTTGGAGACTTTAACTGAACTTGGGTGGAACCACGACTGCGTCGTCCCTTTCGGGATGGCGCATTTTTTATGTCTGCCTTTATAATAAGGAGAATATATATGTTCAAGACACTTATAGCGGACTTAAACTCCGTTATGGAACGCGACCCTGCCGCACGCAGTAAATTCGAAGTTTTCTTCCTTTACTCGGGATACAAGGCGGTCAGAAGTTATCGTCGCGCTAACTGGTTTTACAGACACAATATGAAATTTATCGCACGATGGATTTCGCAGCGTGCACGACATAAAACGGGCGTCGAGATTCACCCTGGCGCAACTATCGGCAAGGGTCTTTTCATCGACCATGGTATGGGCGTTGTTATTGGCGAAACTACCGTCATCGGAGACAACTGTACTCTTTATCAGAACGTCACATTAGGCGGTACGGGTAAAGAACACGGAAAGCGTCACCCGACTCTCGGAAACAACGTGTTAGTCGGCTCGGGCGCTAAGGTTTTAGGCCCTTTCAGGGTTGGTGATAACGCGCGAATCGCTGCTGGTGCAGTCGTACTGACTGAGGTTCCGGACAACGCTACTGCTGTTGGTGTACCTGCCAGAATTGTAAAAATTAACGGTCAGAAGCTCGACTATCTCGACCAGATTCACTACTCTGATCCTGTCGCACAGGAGCTGTGTAAAATGCAGATTCAGATTTACGATTTAAAAAGAAAACTGGAGGAAAAACAATGATTCTCTACAACACATTAGGAAACGAAAAACAGGAATTCATCCCTTTTGAGGACAAAAAAGTCCGTATGTACACTTGTGGTCCTACTGTATACCACTACGCTCACATCGGCAACCTGCGCACATACATTATGGAGGACGTGCTCGAAAAATATCTTCGTTACTCAGGCTACGACGTAACCAGAGTTATGAACATCACAGACGTCGGACACTTAAGCTCTGACGCTGACACAGGCGAGGACAAAATGCTCAAGGGCGCAAAGCGTGAGAAGAAAACTGTTCTCGAAATCGCGAAATTCTACACAGACGCGTTCTTCGCTGACTGTGAAAAGCTCAACATCAAAACTCCTGACGTTGTTGAGCCTGCTACAAACTGCATCGAAGAGTTCATCGATATGGTATCAGTTCTGCTCGAAAAGGACTACGCATACATCAGCGGTGGTAACGTATATTTTGACACTTCAAAGCTCGACAAATACTACGTTTTCGGCAACCAGAAAGAAGAAGACCTCGAGGTTGGCGTACGCGACGACGTAGAAGAAGATTTAGCTAAGAAAAACAAAACTGACTTCGTTTTATGGTTCACAAAGTCTAAATTTGACGACCAGGAACTTAAGTGGGATTCACCATGGGGCATCGGATACCCAGGAGTGCACATCGAGTGTAGCTCGATTTCTATTAAACACTTGGGCGAGTACTGCGACATTCACTGCGGTGGTGTTGACAAC
>JAFOED010000033.1 GCA_017380355.1 Ruminococcus sp.
AAAACGGCATTTACGTTCCATGTAAATCTATGGTATTCAGCCCGTGTGACAATATTTTCACCCATTTTCCTGCTGATGAAAACGACACTGTCGACCTTGGCCGACTCGGTGAAGAAAGTAAGCGACTGTCTGAGATTTTCTCTGTTGCTACAAAATACAGCTTGCTTCTTCTCAATGAAAGTTTAGCAACCACAAACGTTGCAGAGGGCCTTTATATTGCAAAAGACGTCGTAAAATCCATGCGCTATCTCGGTGTAAGATGTATTTTCAACACTCACATGCACGAGCTTGCTAGTAGCATCAGCGTCATAAACAATGAAATACAGGGTGACAGCGTTGTGGAAAGTATGGTCACAGGTGTAGATAACGGTCGTCGTTCGTTCAAGACCTTCATCGCACCTCCGCAGGGCATGAGTTACGCTAAAGATATAGCTATTAAATACGGCGTAACCTTCGATTGTATAAAACGCGAAATCGATAGAAAAAAGAAAAGAAACGCAGAAATAGAGGTTTAATATGAATAAAAAGATTTTAAAACTTCTTGCTGTCATTATGACAGCGGTTATGATTTTTTCATCGGCAGTTTTTCTGACAAGTGCTGAAAACAACAAAAAAGATATCGTGTACGAAACTGACACTTTCTACAAATATAAAGACGGTGATTACTATCGTTATGTCGGTCCTACAGGCGACATCAGCGACGATTTCAGCGATGCAACAGCTGTTATTTCATCGGCACAAGAGTATTATGAAACACAAGGAATAAGAACAAAAGATATCGCAAAGACAGGCGCTGATTCTTTTCCGTCTTCGTTTGATTTAAGCGAGAGTAAATATTTTCCTCCTGTAGGTGACCAGGGTGGTCTTGGCTCGTGTGCGACTTTCTCGGCTGTTTATTATCAGTTTTCATACGCAGTAAACGAAAATCGTGACGTAGCAGCGACTTATGAAAATACTCGCTCACCTCAGGTAGTTTTCAACTATATCGCCTCCGGCAGCTCTGACGGCACAACTCATCTTCAAAACTATAGTTTTCTCCAGCTTTACGGTGCTGCAACTATGGCGGATATTCCATACAGCGACAAAGACCAGATGAACTGGCACGCATACAAAAACATCTGGCGCGAGGGTTTAAGAGCACGTCTCAGAGACTACTATATCTTTGAAGAACTAGGCGAAGAAAACACACAAATCACATCCCCTGATGACTCTGATTTAGACGCAATAAAAGCAGCACTCCTTGACGGCAAAGTACTCGGATATTCCACCACTATTGAGAGTTGGGTACACAGCAACCTTAAAACAAATCCTGACGCACCTGGCAACAACGCTTATGCAGGACAGGAGGTAATCTACGCGTGCGACGGCACAAAAGGTCCACACGCAATGGCTATTGTCGGCTATAACGACGATATCTGGTCTGATATTAACGGTAACGACAAGGTTGACTCAGGCGAAATGGGTGCGTTCAAAATAGTAAACTCGTGGTCTGACAGGTATGCAAACAAAGGTTTCAACTGGGTAGCTTATGATGCGCTGAACAAGGTTTCTTCTGTTGAAGGTTGCCCGTTCAACAACAAACAGCCTATTTTTGATGCCATCCGCAGTATCAATGTACGCGACTACAACGATCTCTCCGATATGTATTTTGAGTACACCGTAAATACTGCTCGTCGCAATCAGCACGAAGTTATATTTACAGCAGAAAAAGACGGTACAATCCAAAAGTTTCAAATGTTTTATGGTGCAGGTGGAGGATACACATCAGAATCGAACGCGCTTTCTTTCGAGGGTAGCGCCGACACGCCTTGTGATGGTGTTTTAGTATGTGCTCTCGATAACATCGCCCCTGATTTTAAGTACGAGGATTTCGATTCTTACAACTGGTCTGTAGAAATAAAAGACACATTAAAGGATTCTAACCCTGTTATCGTAAAAGACGTGCGACTCGTAAACGAATTGACAGGAGAAGTTTATACAGTTAACGATACACAACAGACTTTAGACGGAAGCTCAGTATCTTTTGATGTCAAGCATACAACCAAAAATAACAAAGTTGTCTACTATGTCGGCTATGACAACCCGACCCTTCACTATAAAATCGGCAACGGTGAGTTCGAAGAGATCAAACTCACAGAAAATCTCGAGCGAATCGGAGCTACACACAAGCACATTTTTTATGATGTTGAAGATGACATTACACTCTACTTTGAGGGTGAAAATGGCGAAATTGATGATAACAACGGTCAGTATTATACAGCTACAGACAGACTTAACTTCTACCGCACAGAAAGTGCACGTGAGAAGATAAAAATCACAGACGTCAATATTCCACAAGATTACGATGTCCTCGAGCGTTTCTTCTTTGATGTTGAAACTACAGGCGGATATACGCCGTTTTTAGACAAGTATACTATCGAAAATCTTGATACAGGCGAAGTAAAAGTCATTGATTATTATCAGAATTACGAAAAGAGCCACTCTTTCTACACTGCAGGAAAATATCGCGTTACCGCTGAAATTACCGACCAGGCAGGCGATATATCATCATTCTCAAAGGTCATAGACGTAATCGACCGCCAATTCTCATTCGACAGACTTGAACAAAAAGATAGCAAGACTTTTGTCGGTGATACAGCACACTTTACTGCATATACTAAAAACGAATCGATTAAGTCCTGGGGTCCAATAAAAAGCCTGTATACCTTTGATGTAAAAGACAGCACAGGCGAGATCATTTACACAGAAACTCGCAAAAGCACCTCATTGCATATGGGCTTAAGAGAAAGTGTAATTGATTTTGAATATGTCCCTGAAAAAGCTGGCGAATATACCCTCACCGTTTCATCTACTGACGGCAGTAACGAATACGCAGAAGAAACTATTTCCTACACCGTTTACGATAAGCTCTTTGGTGACGCAAACTTAGACACCAGTATTTCTATAACTGATGCTACAATCGTTCAACGATTCTGCGCGTCTATTATTGACGAAAGCGGTTTAAACTATGAGCTTTCTGATTGCAACAACGACGAAAAAGTCGGCATCATAGATGCTACTCTTATTCAGCGATATGTAGCTCAGCTTAACGATGCGGGAAGAGCCGGACAAGCTCTTGAGTACATTCCACCTGTAAAGCCTACCGAACCGCCAACAGAACCCCCGACAGAAACTCCGACAGTTAGTCCTACAGAACCAGAAAAGGAAAACATCGTTACTTTTACAGACTCGTTTAACTGGGGAGGTACGATGTACTGCTACTACTGGAGCGACCAGAACAAAGCTATGACAACTTGGCCGGGTATCAAAATGACAAAGATAGCTAACAACGATTTCGGTCAGGCGATGTATACTTTCACAGTTCCAAAAGAAGCCGGATATATCATCTTCACTAACGGCAGCAAACAGACAGCAGACATTCCTTACAGCGGCGGTGAAGTTCGATACTACCCTATCGCAGAAACAGACTCTAATGGTCATAACAAAGTAAATACATGGTAAAAAACAAAAAGCGACAAATTCTGACGAGTTTGTCGCTTTTCTCTTAAAATTCGACCTAATTTTCCAAACAAATGTTTGCTTTTTCGACATTTATGTGCTATAATCTACACAGAGGTGATATTATGAAACCACTGAGTAAAAGCCAGCAAAAGGTTTATGACTATATATTAAGCTGTAGCGAAGAGGGTCGAGTACCGTCTGTCAGAGAGTTGTGTGAGGCTACAGGTTTTAAATCCACATCCACAGTACATCTGCACCTTAAAACTTTAGAAGAGCGTGGACTTATCGAGCGTGAAAGCGGACTAAACCGCTGTATCCGCATCAAAAACGATGAACCGACGAGCAAGGTACCGCTACTTGGTAGAGTTACCGCAGGTGTGCCGATTCTCGCGGTCGAAGAAATCGAAAGCTACGTCCCTGTTGCACAGTCTGTGACCCGTGGTCGAGAGATGTTTGCGCTGAATGTTGTCGGTGACAGTATGATTAACGCAGGTATCTTCGACGGCGATATCATCGTCGTACACCGCACCCCGACAGCCCTTAACGGCGACATTGTTGTCGCTATGGTCGAGGACGAATGCTCTGGCGAAGCAAGCGCTACAGTAAAACGTTTTTATAAAGAAAAAGGACATATTAGGCTCCAGCCTGAAAACGATGATTACGAACCGATTATTGTCGATAAAGCTGTGTTACTCGGCAAGGTCGTGACTTTAATCCGCAATTTTGAATAATTTTTTGCAAAAGAAAGCTCCCATTGGATTTTCCAACGGGAGCATTTTTATTGTTTTTTTGTTTATCTGATACCGTATTTTTCGATGATGTAGTCCATATCCTTGTCGCCACGACCGGAAAGGTTGATGAGTACAGAGCCGTGATCCATACGCTGTGCAAGCTTCATACCATAAGCGATAGCGTGAGAACTCTCAATAGCAGGGATAATACCCTCTAAACGAGAGAGCTTATAGAAAGCATCGATTGTCTCTTCGTCATCGATAACGTCGTATTTTACTCGACCGATCTCCTGTAAGAATGCGTGTTCAGGACCAGAAGACGGATAGTCAAGACCTGAAGCTACAGAGTAAACAGGAGCAGGCTCGCCGTTTTCGTCTTTGAGCATAATTGAGTTAAAGCCGTGCATTACACCCTCAGTACCATACTTCAGAGAAGCCGCATGGTCGCCGAGCTTTTCGCCACGACCTAAAGGTTCAATGCCGTAGATATCAACAGGGTCATTAAGAAAACCTGAGAATAAACCCATAGCGTTTGAACCGCCACCGACACAAGCAACAACTGCGTCAGGAAGGTGACCTGTCATATCGAGGAACTGTTCTCTTGCCTCAATACCGATAACACTCTGGAAATCGCGCACCATCATAGGGAACGGGTGTGGGCCTAAAACTGAACCGATACAGTAAATAGCGTCCTCGTACTCCTTGCTGTATGCGTCAAAAGCCGCGTCAACCGCTTCTTTTAAAGTCTGCAGACCGTGAGTAACTTCTACGACATTTGCACCTAAAATCTTCATTCTAGCTACGTTTGGAGCCTGCTTCTTAATATCAACAGCACCCATATAGATGTCACATTCAAGTCCGAAGTAAGCCGCAGCAGTAGCGAGAGCTACGCCGTGCTGACCTGCGCCTGTTTCAGCGATAACCTTTTTCTTTCCCATATATTTTGCGAGCAATGCCTCGCCCATACAGTGGTTGAGTTTATGCGCACCAGAGTGGTTTAAATCCTCACGCTTAGCGTAGAGCTGTACTCTACCGCCCATAGCGTCTGAGAGTCTCTCAAGGTGAGATACTGGAGTCGGACGACCCTGAAATTCCTTTCTGATTCTTCTGAGCTCAGCGATGAATTTTCTACTCTGACAGATAGTAAAATACGCCTGTGTAATCTCCGCCATAGCGTTTTTCAGTTTCTCGTCGATGTATACACCGCCGTATTTTCCGAAGTAACCTTCTTTGTCAGGATAGTTTCTGAAATATGTGTCAAAATCAACATTGCTAAATACCATAATGTGCCTCCGTTAACAATGATATTCTAAAATCTGAATTTACTTTTATCAAAAATTTTTACAAGAATCACGCCTAAAATCAGTCCAGCCGCACCCTGCACAGCGTTTGCAGGAATGTTCACAGCGGACGGAGCAAAACCATACAGCAGCCCCTCAAACAGGAAATACCCTGCAACCATAAATACTTCAGCACTTATACCGCTGACAAGTCTTGATGGTAGCTCCTTCGCCTTTTTTCTCATCAATTTAAACAAGAAAAAAGAGAGCAGAGCCATACAGCCCTTAATCACAAAAGTTGCAGGTGCGTAAACTACATAACCTGAAAAAACATCGGCGAGTGCCGAGCCGATACCTGCCGCAAGGAATCCATAAAGTGGGGATAAGATCCATCCCGCAAGTAAAATAACACCATCTCCCAGGTTAATGTATCCCTTAAGAGGTGACGGAATTTTTACTATCATAGTTGCGACACAAACAAGCGCTGTAAGTAAAGCTGTTAAAACAATTCTCTGTGTTGTATTTTTCATAATATTACCTCTGATTTTTAAAATAATAATAATCTTTTAAAACCAGAATCGCCATCGTTTAGTAAGTAAAGCCATAGGTAACCCCCGAAAAAAACGTCCTCGACTCGTCGTCACAAAAACTCTCAATTTCCATTCCCCTTTCGGTGAATTTCCATCTTCCGTTTTGCTCCTCCTCTTCCCAAAATCACGGATTTCGGGAACCCTTTTTTCTCTGTCTCGAACGCAAAAACATCCTCGACTCGTCGTCACAAAAACTCTCAATTTCCATTCCCCTTTCGGCGAATTTCCATCTTCCGTTTTGCTCCTCCTCTTCCCAAAATCACAGATTTCGGGAACCCTTTTTTCTCTGTCTCGAACGCAAAAACGTCCTCGACAGAGATACTGTCAAGGACGAATAAAAAGCTTATCCGCGGTGCCACCTTGATTCACGAGATGTCGTGCGCTTGTCGGATACTAACATATCCGCGGCAACTGACGTGTGCCATACGTTGCAGAATACTCTGCGAGCAAGCTCGCATTTGACTGCACCCTCAGCGGTCCATTTGACAACCTGTTTCTTACCCGACTTTCAGCATCACGGGCTCTCTGTAAAGGCATTTGCTGTCTTTATCTCCGCGTCAACGGTTTAAAATATGAAAGTATTATACAGCGTAATAAGTTTTGTGTCAAGGAAAAGTTAATCAGCAAACAAAACACGCGTGCGTAGTTTTACGCACGCGTGTTTCGCAAAAACAGAAAGAAAAATGTATAGAAAGGAAAGTAGTAATCGGATTTATGGCTTAAAGAAAGAGGTGTTGTCTTCTTTATTGCGTGATTTTTCCTCTTCCTCCATCATACCCATAATGAAGGAGAATTTCGCAGATTCTTCCATAAAATCAAGCTCGCCGCTGTTATCAAAATCAAATACTTCATCAAATAAATCAAACATAAAAACTCGACCTTTCTTTAATCTATTTATACTATATCACTTTTTGTGTCCAATAAAAGGACTTTGGTGTGAACTTTTTATGAATTTTTAACTTTTAGAAAGGCTACGGTGGTCGGCGCTTAAATATCACGTCTCGTTCGCCTACGCTACTCCTTAAAAATCCACGTTCTCGATTAACCACCTTTCGGACACTGCGTGTCCTACAGGCAGTCCCATCTCGCACTTGATTTTTAAGGTCTACGGTGGTCGGCGCTTAAATAGTCAGAACCTCCGGCTAAGCCGGAGGCTTGAGT
>JAFOED010000034.1 GCA_017380355.1 Ruminococcus sp.
TGAAAGGGGTGAGTTTTGTGAACGAAAAACTGAAAGAACTTAGGAAAAAAGCGATGGCACTTCCGCTTTCTCCTGGCGTTTATATTATGAAAAATAAAAACCGTGATATTATTTATATCGGCAAGGCTAAAGCGCTGAAAAACCGAGTTTCGCAGTATTTCGGTTCGCAGAATAATCACGCTGAAAAAGTACGCAGAATGGTAGAAAACGTCTACGACTTTGAATACATCATCACAGACTCGGAATTCGAGGCGCTTATCTTAGAGTGCAGTTTAATAAAACAGCACACCCCGAAATATAATATTCTTCTTAAAGACGACAAAGGCTACAGTTATATAAAAGTCACAAACGAGCCGTACAGACGTATTTCCTACGCTTTGCAAAAAGGTGATGACGATGCGACATATATCGGTCCGTACAAAAGTAGCTACTACGTAAAAAACAGCATTGAGCAGGCACAGAAAATCTTTAAGCTTCCGACGTGTAACCGCCGTTTTCCTGAGGACTTCAGAAAAGGCAGACCATGTCTTAATTACCACATAAAGCAGTGTTGTGCATTATGTACAGGTAAAGTGAAGTTAAGTGATTACAACGAAAGTGTCGACGAAGCTCTGAGCTTTTTGAAAGGCTCTGACTCACAGACGATAAAGACGCTGACAGAAAAGATGATGCAAGCGTCAGACGACTTGGATTTTGAACGTGCGGCGAAGCTGAGAGATCAGATTGCGTCTATAAAGAAAATGCGTGACAAACAGAAAGTCGTTAACACTTCCCTTGAGGAGCAGGATATCATCGCGTACGCAACCGACTCAAAAAAAGGCTCGTTTGAAGTCTTCCGTTTCAGCGGTGGTCGACTTTTTGATAGAGAGAACTTCATCGTTGACGCTCCGCTTGATGAGAGCGACGTGCGACAGGAGTTTCTGCTCAGTTACTACACCCTCAGAAGCGATATCCCGAAACGTATTCTGCTCGACAGCGAGGTTGAAGACGCAGAGATTTTAGAGCAGTGGCTGACAGAAAAGCGAAAAAATCGCGTGTATATCACAGTTCCGAAAATCGGAGAACAAAAGCACCTTGTTAATATGTGTCTGCAAAACGCCTTTGAGTCTTTAGGTCAGCAAAGCGGAGTAGTAGGTAAACAGTACGCAGTACTTGAAGCGCTGAAGGATATGCTCGGACTTGCTGACATCCCGCATTATATTGAATCGTACGATATTTCAAATACATCGGGTTCAGAGAATGTGGCAGGTATGATAGTATTTGAAAACGGAAAACCTAAGAAATCCGCGTACAGAAAGTTTAAGATAAAAGGCTTTATTGGACAGGACGACTACGCATCTATGGCGGAAGTTTTGGAGCGTCGTTTTTCTGAATATAAAAAAGCTAAAGAAGATGAAAACGCAAATAGCGGTTTTGCAAGAATGCCAGATCTTATTTTACTCGATGGTGGTAAAGGTCAGGTGAGTGCTGTAAAAGCCGTGCTCGACGACCTAGGAATTAACGTTCCGCTTTTCGGTATGGTAAAAGACGACAAGCACCGCACCCGTGCTATCGTGTCCCAAGAAGGCGAAATCGAGATTCGTATGGATAAGTCGGTTTTCGCTTTTGTCACAGCAATTCAGGACGAAGTGCACCGCTTTGCGATTAGCTTCCACCGCAGTAAACGCAAGAAATCTGTGACATCAGTTACGCTTACGAAAATCGATGGCATCGGCGAAAAAAGAGCGAAAGCGTTGCTGAAATTCTTCAGAACAATTGACAATATTAAAAAAGCATCACTAAAAGAGCTCGAAAGTGCTCCGTCGATGACGCACGACAGCGCTCTTTCGGTGTATAAATATTTTCACAGCGAGGAAAATTTATGAGAGTAATTACAGGAACGGCGAGAGGACGAATTTTAGAAACTTTGAAGGGTGATGACGTCCGTCCGACCACAGATAAAGTAAAAGAAGCGATATTCTCAGCTATACAGTTTGAACTTGAAGGCAGACACTTTTTAGACCTGTTCGCAGGCTGTGGACAGATGGGAATTGAGGCGTTATCGCGCGGATGCGCAACCGCTACATTTATTGATAAGAGCAAAGCCTCAGTAAAGGTGATTGAGCGCAATTTAGCGGTTACAAACTTGAAACAATTAAGCCGTGTTATAAACGCTGATTCGGTGAATTTCATCAAAAACACTGCACAGGAATTCGACATAGTCTTCCTTGACCCGCCATATAACAAAGGATTATTACAAGAAGTTATGCCACTTGTTGCACAAAGAATGAAAAAAACCGGTGTTATTATTTGTGAAAGTGCATTAAATGATGAAATATTACAAAAATATTACAATTTCACTCTTGACAGACAAAGAACCTATGGTAAAATAAAGGTAAGCATATATCGTCACGAGGACTATATATAGTGGTTCGTGATTATTTTGTAGGGGGCTGTTATGGACACAAATACAGTTATTTGTCCCGGCAGTTTTGACCCGGTGACACTCGGTCATATCGATATCATAAAAAGAGCGACTAAGATGTTTGACAAAGTTATCGTTGCGGTACTTGTCAATATGTCCAAGACTCCGAGCTTTACGATAGACGAGCGAATCGCTTTTTTAGAAGAAGCGTTGAGCGACGTTGATAATATCGAGATTGTTGGCTTTTCCGGACTCCTTGCCGATTATGCTAAGGAGCGCGGAGCTAAAGCGGTCGTTAAAGGACTGCGTGCTATGTCTGACTTCGAGTACGAATTTCAGATGGCGCTTACCAACAAGAAGCTTAACCCTGACCTTGACACGGTATTTCTCACCTCGGACTCACAGTATATGTACCTGAGTTCTTCTATGGTCAAGCAGGTCGCTTCACTCGGCGGTGACATCAGCTTTTTTGTTCCCGCTTGTATACATGCGAAAGTTTATGAACGTTTGAAAAATAACTCAAATCAGAAAGGAAAGTAAAAATGAGAGTGGATGAACTTATTAATGAGTTACAGGACCTGGTAGCTGACGCGAAAGCAGTTCCGCTTACAGGTGGTAAAGTTATGGTTGAGGCTGAGAAGATTTACGACATCCTCGACGAAATTCAGGACACATTACCTGCTGAAGTAAGACAGGCTAAAAATATCGTTGCTGACAGAAGCCAGATCATCGCTGAAGCTAAGAAAGAGGCTGAGGACATCATCCGTGCTGCTGAAGAGCGCAAGAAGGCTATGATCGAGGAATCTGAGATTATGCGCGCTGCTAAGGCTGAGGCTACAGAGCTCTTAAACGAGGTTAAGTCTAAGGCTGCTGAGATGCGTAAGGCTGCTAACGATTACGTAGAAAATATCATGAAGAAGACTGACGATGCTATCACAGCACAGCTCACAGAGCTCAGAAAAACTCGCCAGAACCTTCGTATCACAAAGAAGTCTAACTAATCGAGTTAATTTCACATAGTTTTAGAAAATGAGGCTCCCATCAGGGAGCCTTTTTTGTTTGTTTTATATCTTGCACAAACAGTACCGTTTATAGTTGTTTAATATGCTAATAGTAAACGTTTCTTTATGGTGCTATAATTTAATTAAAGGATTGATGGTAAGTGTAAATTTTAGGAACAACGCCTGAAATTTATCTTATAATTCCTTTATTGAAATAAAAAGTGCAGATTATACCAGAAAACGTACTATTTTTACCAGAAACGTTTTTGGCTAAAAAAATATGCTATTATTTATATATAAAGAATTCAATAATTAGGAGAGGATTCCGATGGGTTATTCATATTGATTTACAGTTTAAAAATAACTTAAAAATTAATGTGGAGGGACATTTATGAAAAACTTTAGAATAATACTGTCTGTAGTTTTAGTGTTTGTTATAGCTTCAATGTCGATAATACCAGCTTTTGCTCAGAGCGTTCTTACTGAGAATCGTGATGTGCTTAGCGAAGACCTAAAAGAAGTAATGGAAAGTATCTCAAATGATGAAAAAATCAAAGTATACATATGGTATACAGACATTGACCAAAACGAAGTCGATGTACTGACTACTAAAGCTACAGGACTTACTCCTGAAAGTTGTGCGGTAATTACTGAGTTCCCGTCCGCTGATTTACTGACCTCCCTTGAAAAAGGCGAGGCTTCTGCACAAAATCAGATGGATAATTATATGGAGAGAACAAAAGCAGATAGGCAAAAAGAACGTGACAAAACAGAAATATATGCTAAAAAACATTTAGAAATTGCGAATCAAAAATATATAGAAAAAAGTAAAAAGGTAAAAGGCTCTATTGGTTTAAGTGAATCCAATACTGTTTTTAACAGTAAATTAGCTCCGTTGATTATAGCAGAGTTGACAAAAGAAGAAATCAATAAAGCAACATTTAATTCGTATATCGAGGAAATTAATTTATATTACGAATTAATCACTGAAGATCCTGACGAAGATGTTACGTTCTACAATAATACTATATATTCAAAAGAGTCCATAGGGTTAACCGATGTTTATTCTATTTATGGGTTAACTGGCGATGGGGTTGGTGTTGGTGTTATTGAAGCTAATATACCTGGTGAAGTTGAAGATAGCAACATTGATTATGGCATAGAATATGATGAGATAACTATTTTAGAAACTCCTAGTAGTCAAATTTCACCTGCAAAAAATGTAGTATCTGAAAAACATAAACATCACAACAATACATATCGAATTATGGCACACAGAACTTATGGTATAGCTAAAAATATAGATAAGTATTCTACTAATTGTGAATTAATTAATATTGAAGCAATGTTAAACTACACAACTGAAGGCGGCTCTCCTATAGACATAATAGAATTTAACAATTCAATTTTCGTATATGAAAAGGATTACTCAAATAGTAATTCAGATAATAGCTATGATAATAATTTGTATTATGCCTATCATAATATGGAGAAGTATGTAGATCATATTGTAGCTGCTCATAATATATCAGTTGTAGTAGCTGGCGGCAACAAAGGTGCCCATACGAAAGATTATGACAATGAGGTGAAGGGTAGGCAACCTGGTCCTCGTTTAACGTCACCAGGCTTATCATACAACGCGATAACAGTTGGAGCATATAATACTAACAATGATGAGATAAGAAATGATAACAACGATATATTATATGCTTATAGTAGTTGGAAAAACTGTTATGAGGGAATGTATGGTTGTGAAAAGCCAGACGTTGTTATGCCTGCCAACTTTTACATAGGAGGCACTAGTGAATCTTCACCTGCGCTTACTGCTACAATCGCACTAATGTTGGAGTTAAAACCATCGTTATCACTTCACCCAGAAGCGGTAAAAGCTATTGTGCTGGCTTCGTGTCACCGAAAAGTAAAAATGGCAAACCAGAGCGAAACAGCAGAAACTATGCAGGCTGGTATTACAGAGAAACAGGGTGCGGGCGCTCCTGATGCTTGGACTATGGTGTCTATTATTTGTCAAGGTTCATATGGTATAGGTGTGTTAAATGATAGTAGTACAAATATTAATTTTGTTCAACCGCCATATGGAGCTGAAAACTTAAATGTTAGTGTAACATGGATTAAAGAAAATACACATATCATAAATCAGAACTCCAATACATATCAATGCGATGATTATTCAGATATAACTGAAGCTGTATCTTACAATATCGATTTAGAATTATTACATAATGATGAAATAGTAAAGACATCTACTCTACAGCACAGCTCAACAGAGATGTGTTATTTGCCTTTATCAGCTACTGATTTTAGATATCAGATTAGATTAACGAATAACACTAATACAACAGCTAGTGTGAAATATGGTTACGCTTGGAGTACAGATAATATGAGAGCAGCACCTATAAGTGACGAGGGTGTTTACTATATAAAAAACGTTGACAACGAAAAATACATCACTTATACTGAAACAAATGGTACTCCTCAAGTAACGTTAAGTGAAATTAGCACAACATCTGTCGATAACTCAGCGCTTCAATGGGTTATTGAAGGAATGAATTTTATTCCAGGTTGCGCTACAGAAAAACTTTATTTGGCACGAAGTTCTACCGCTATTGGAACATCACGACTTGCTAGTTTAGATGATGAAGAGCAAGAATGGTATCCTATATATAATGATGATGGCACAGTCAGTTATATAAATGCTTCTTTTAACAGAATATTGTCATACAATGGAGATAATGTTGTTTGGGATAGTTTTAGTATTACCTCTACACCAACAAGTGCTCAAAAATGGCGTTTAGAAAAGAATAACTACATAGTAGCAGATGCCAACGCTGATGGAACTTTCAGTTCTGCAGAAGCTACAGTAAATGTAGATGCTTATTTTGTTCAACAATATTTATTGGGTAGGCAAACACTAACTAATTTACAATTTTTCTTATCTGATGCTAACAGAGATGGAGATGTAGATATAGTAGATGCCCTCACAATACAGCAAATTTGCGAAGGGTTAATTGTTTTTTGATTATATTTATATAAAGGTGGTAATGTTATGAAAAAAGCTTTAAGTATTTTATTAGTGGTGATTATGTTGCTTTTATCAGTAGCTATACCTGTATCTGCTGAAGAAGTAGCAGGTCCTTTAAACAAAGATAAGTTTTATGAAAGATATTATGAAGTTTATGAAACATTTTATGGTGGTTACACTAAATACCTTGAGTTGTATTATCACCATACAGATAATGGCAATCCTGAAAGTACTGTTGATTGGGTGTTGATTAATTGTTTCTTAGGTGTATGTGATTCATGGGGAATGGGGAGCTATGTTGTTGTAGGAGATAGAGTCATTGGTGTGACAGATACGGAATTTGTTCCTTTTGATATCCCTTATGCAATATATGACGTAAATAAAGATGAGTTTATAGGTATCGAAAATGTTGATTGCAATCAGTACGATGGCCTCATTGAATGTATACAAGAGTTAAACTTAGGTTTGTTAGTCGGGGATATAAATAGAGATAAAGTATTATCTGTCGTTGATGCTACTATTATCCAAAGATGTATTGCTCAGCTAGAGGAGTTCCCAGTATACGATGTATGTGAAAAATCAGGTTACTCTGCTGTATATGGTGGTGAACAGTTAGCGTACTACTCCGATTTCAACCGCGATGGAGAACGCACTATCCTCGACGCAACCGCTATCCAGATGAAACTCGCTAAAATCGAAGCTGAATAAACTTTATATTGAATATAAGAAAAAGCACCCCGAGAAATCGAGGTGCTTTTTTATTGCCCGATAGCTATTTTATAGTTGTTTTGCGTTAAGACCATCTAAATACGTTTAAATTCCCACTAAGAATATTTCAAATTGTAAATTTTTTGTTATAAATCGTAACTTTTGCCTTGATTTTTTACTGTATATAGTATATAATCGGTTTATTAGGTGGAGCAAAGTGTCATTTTGTGACACGATTCGCACAAAAATCAACAGGAGGTGGCAGAATTGTTCTCGGGAACCACTAATCAGACAATCGATACAAAGGGCAGAGTTATTCTGCCGTCAAAGTTTCGAGAAGAGCTCGGCGACACGGTTTACGTGACTTCGGGTTTCGAAAACTGCGTTCAGATTCTGTCAGCTGCTCAGTTTGATAGATTAAGAGAGCAGATAAGAGAACTTCCTGCTGATAAAGCGCTTTCTCTCCAGTACATCCTCATTTCTCCTGCTACCGAGGTTGCGGTAAGCTCTCAGGGACGAGTTATGATTGCTCAGAAACTGCGAGAGGACGCTAATCTCACAAAGGATATCGTTGTTGTCGGTATGGACACACGTATCGAAGTGTGGGATAAGGATACATTCGAAGCATTCATCGAAAAACAGAAGCAAGAGTCTGTCAAAGAGGCTCTCGAGCTTTTAAGACTGTGAGGACGCTATGAGCTTTTCACACATTCCTGTGCTTTTGCACGAGACGATTGATGGCTTGAATATTAAAGAAAACGGAATTTATGTTGACGGCACAGCCGGTGGTGGCGGTCATTCGGCAGAGATTCTGTCGCATTTAAAAGACGGTAAGCTTCTTTCTATTGACCAGGACCCTGACGCTATCCGTCACGTACGCGAGCGTTTCAAGGATAACCCTAATTCTATTATCGTAAGTGGAAACTTCGGTAATATGAAAGAGCTTTTAAACGCGAGAGGTGTTTACTGTGTCGACGGAGTTATGCTCGATATTGGTGTTTCATCACACCAGCTTGACGTCGCAGAGCGTGGCTTTTCCTTCCACGAGGACGCACCACTCGATATGCGAATGAGTCAGTCGGGTGAAAGTGCCGCTGATTTAGTTAACAACCTCGAGTACAGCGAGCTTGCTCGTATAATTAACCACTACGGCGAAGAGAAGTTCGCTTCTTCTATCGCGAGAAATATAGTAAAAGCACGAGAGGAAAAGCCGATTACGACAACGTTAGAGCTTGCTGAAATCATCAAAAACAGCGTACCGCAGAAGGTAAGACGAGATGGACATCCTGCACGAAAGACTTTCCAGGCTTTGCGTATCGCTGTTAACCACGAGCTTGACGTGTTAGAAAGCGGACTTGACGACGCTTTTGAGCTTTTAAACAAAGGCGGCAGACTTGCTGTTATCACCTTCCACTCGCTTGAGGACAGAATCGTAAAGCAGAAGATGGCTTCATGGTGCGTTGGTTGTACATGTCCTAAGGAGTTTCCTGTGTGCGTGTGCGGTAATAAACCGAAAGCAAAGCTTATAAACCGCAAGCCGATTGTGGCAACTGCAGAGGAGCTCGAAATAAACGTACGCTCACGAAGTGCAAAGCTTCGAGTGTGCGAAAAACTCTAAATTTTACGGGTTAATTCTATATAGAAATTAAACTTGTGAAAAACGCTATACACAGTGGCAAATATACGGTATATTTGTAGTTATTTACTATGGACATTGTATACACGCTGTGGTAGAATATTAACAAAGTTGTAAATATTGTTACAAAGCGTTTTACCACACTATAAATTGTGGTTTCACGCGGTTTATTCACTATATTGTGATATTTGCTACTTAATTTTCGGAGAAAGAAATATTAAAATTTCACTGCAGGAATTATAAAATATTTCACGTTTGTAATTTTTATCCAATGTCACATTATTTACATCTTTTACTACTTTTGATTTACACTTTTTTACATATCGCCTGAAAAACAGAAACCAAAATCAGAACTAAACAGAACAGAAAACAGAAACCAAGAAAACAGAAACCAAAATGCTTGGACACGGGGTGCTTCTATGGCTTACGAGTATCGTAATCTGGCTTATGATTTGCGCTTGTTTGAAGATGAGGAGATTTACTCCTCAGCAGTAACAGCCCCACAGAAAGAGAAAGCGAAATCTAAGTCAAAAAAAGAAAAACAGAATACCGACGTCGACAGGTCTAAAAAGATTATCGTTAAGGTGAAGAGAAGAAAGAACAAC
Source organism: Ruminococcus sp. (assembly GCA_017380355.1). Lineage (GTDB taxonomy): Bacteria > Bacillota > Clostridia > Oscillospirales > Acutalibacteraceae > Ruminococcoides. The sequence continues at coordinate 9,395 of JAFOED010000034.1, forward strand.
TTCTTCGGTATCGCCGGTGCGGTAGTTTTCGCTGTGCTTGTTGTTGCTGTGGTCGGCCTGATTATTCACGGTCAGGTTCAGCTCACAGAGCTTAACCAGCAGATTAGCTCAGCAAACAGACAGCTTGAAGAACAGCAGAGTCTGTACACACAGTTACAGATGAAGGTTGACGCAAGCATATCAACAGCCGTTGTCGAAAAGTATGCTAAGGAAAATCTCGGGATGACAAAAGCTTCGAATTCGCAGAAAGAATTCGTAAGCCTTTCCGAGGGCGATAAGGTCGAGATTGGCGACAAAAACTCAGACACAGTTTTTGACTCCATCGCGAACGCTTTTTCGCAGTCCGTGGCATAAGTGACAGGAAGGCTTAATAAGTATGTATAAGATAAGAGTTGAGATTATGTCTTAACTCTTTTTCTGCTATTGTGAGGGTCGATTTTTCTCGCGTGATTTCGCGAAATTACGTTTGATTTCACAATTTGTTGATACATTTTTCAGTTAATTTTCAGATTTTCATTGTACTATATATTCAGAAAGGAGAGTGACAAAATGGGTGCGAATCAAAGATTGAGACAGCGTACGGTATGGCTACTTATCATCATACTCGTTGTCGGTTTTGGTGCAGTCATTACACGACTTGCTTTTTTACAGCTTGTACAGGGCGAAGAATTACAGCAAAAAGCAGTCGACCAGCAACTTTCTGATACGACAGTCAGAGCAAAACGAGGTACGATTTACGACCGAAACGGAAAGGTGCTCGCACAGAGTGCTTCCGTGTGGCAGGTTGTTATGTCACCTGCGAGCTTCAAGGAAGACGTTCAGCGTGAGTACGTAGCGTCTGAGCTTGCTGAAATCTTAGGGCTTGAGTACGAGGACGTCTTAGAAAAGACTAAACAGGATACCTACTACTCCGTAGTAAAGAGAAAAATCGAGAGTGCTGAGCGTGATAAGGTACTCGAACTTATGAATAAAGTCGAGGATAAATATGAGCTTTCGAGCGTAATCGCTCTGCTCGATGACTATAAGCGTTATTATCCGTACAACTCGCTGGCATCGTCAGTTATCGGATTTACAGGCTCTGAGGATCAGGGTTTGTCGGGTGTTGAGTACCAGTACAATGAGTACCTGACAGGTACTCCGGGACGACTCATTACAGCGACTAATGCAAACGGCTCGATAATGCCGTTTGATTATAGCCAGAACGTCGAGGCGATTGACGGTAACTCTGTAGTGCTCACTATCGACGAAACTATTCAGAGTATCATCGAGAAGCATATGCAACAGGGTATCAAGGACTACGACGTATACAACCGCGGTGTTGCTATTGCGATGGATGTTAACAACGGTGAGATTTTAGGTATGGCTACTATCGGTGGCTACAACTTGAACGACCCGTTCACTATAAGCAAAGAGGACCAGAAGAAAATCAATGCTATCGACCGAGAGTATTTACTTGAAAAAGGTTATATGACCGAAGAGGATAATCTCACCGGCAAAGAGGTCGATGAGCTTATCGGTACAGCAAAATCTGAAGCTGAGAGTATGGCTCTGTCACAGATGTGGCGTAATAAAGCTATCAGTGATACTTACTATCCTGGTTCAGTTTTCAAGATGGTTACGCTTTCTATGGCGCTTGAAGAAAACGAAGTCAACAAAAAAACCAAGTTTGGCTGTAGCGGTTACTATCAGTTATACGATAAAAAAATCGGCTGTCATAATACAGCAGGTCACGGCACACAGAACTATACACAGGCACTGTGCAACTCGTGTAACCCTGCGTTTATCCAGATTGGTGATTTGATTGGTGTCGACCGATTCTGGCAGTATTATCAGGCGTTCGGCTTCTCCGAGAAAACAGGCATCGACCTTCCTGGTGAGTCAGACGACCTCTTCTTTACCGAGGACGGCTCTATGGGCCCTGTTGACCTTGCGGTTGCGTCTTTCGGTCAGAACTTTTCTATCACACCTATCCAGATGATTACTGCTGCTTCTGCTATTGCTAACGGTGGTGATGTAGTACAGCCACACGTTGTAAAGCAGATTTTAGGCACAGATGGTTCAGTTGTTAAAAACATAAGTACAGACACAAAACGTCAGGTTATCTCTAAAGCGGTATCCGACGAGATGTGCCGAGTGCTTGAAGTAAACGCTATTGAGGGTACCGGTAAAAACGGCTACGTCGCAGGTTATCGTATCGCAGGTAAGACAGGTACTTCCGAGAAACTTACCGACTCAAACGGCGACTTTGTGCAGGACTATATCGCGTCTTACTGCGGTTTTGCTCCTGCTGATAATCCTGAAGTTGCGGTACTGGTATTCTTCGATACACCGCTTTCAGGCAACTACTACGGTAGTGCGGTTGCTGCTCCTGTATTTGCGAGCATTATGGGCGAGATTCTTCCGTATCTCGAGCTTGAAGCTCAGTACACAGAGAAAGAAGCAGCTAACATCGACACAACCGCAGGCACATACACAGGTCTTTCTGTCAGCGAAGCTACAAAGATCGTAAACTCTGACGGCTTTGATGTTACTATCAAGGGCGAAGGTACAACAGTTGTGGCTCAGGTACCTGCTGCAGGAAGTAAGATTCCACAGGGCGGTACGGTTGTGCTTTATACTGACGAAGATTCAGTAACACAGAAGGTCACAGTTCCTAATCTCGTAGGTTTCAGCCTTTACGACGTAAACTATCTAGCTTCGTACTATGGCATCAACGTGAGTCTGACAGGTACAGTAAATTCCAGTGACTCTACTTCTATTTCTCAGGATATCGCCGAGGGCACTTCTGTCAGCCCTGGTACGGTAGTTACTGTTGCGTTCAGCACCAGCGGTGTTAACGATTAAACGAATCGTATATTTTTCTTAAAATAAATGAGGTGTAAAAATGGTTATAGGACTTTGGGCGTTAGCGACAGCTTTAGTAGCTTTTGCAATTTCCGCTATATCGGGTAAATATCTTGTGCCTTTCCTGCACAAGCTCAAGTATGGTCAGACTATTCTTGATATCGGACCATCATGGCACAAAAACAAGCAGGGCACACCGACTATGGGCGGATTGATGTTCATACTCGCTATCGTGTTCACAACTGTTGTTTCAGTTATTATTTTCGCTGTTACTCACGATGGTTTCGGTACAACCGAGAAGTTTGTGTTCACAGGCCTGATTATGGCTGTGTGTTACGGCGGTATCGGTTTTATCGATGACTATATCAAAGTTGTCAAAAAGCGCAACTTAGGTCTTACAGCTATCCAGAAGCTCGTTTTACAGTTCTTAGTAGTAGGTCTTTATCTGCTTGCTATGAGACTTTTAGGCGACGACACTTCTATTGCAGTTCCTTTTGCAGGTTCTGTTGATTTAGGTTTCTTCTACTACATCATTATGGCGTTAGTTATCGTAGGTCTTACTAATGCGGTTAACTTAACTGACGGTATCGACGGTCTTGACGGTTCGATTACTTTCTTTGTATCGCTGTTTATGATGATGATTGCGAATATTCTTAATTCTTTCGGCAGTACTATGCTCGGTGGTTTTGAGTCAAACGTATTTTTCTGTGCTGCTGTAGCAGGTGGCTGTCTTGGATTCCTTGTGTGGAACTTCCACCCGGCAAAGGTGTTTATGGGCGATACAGGTTCGCTGTTTTTAGGCGGTATCGTTTGCGCTATGGCTTTTGCTATGGATATGCAGCTTCTTATGCTTTTAGTAGGCATTATGTACCTTGTTGAGATGTTCTCCGTTATGATTCAGGTTTCTTATTTCAAGCTCTCACACGGAAAACGAATCTTCAGAATGACACCTATCCACCACCACTTCGAGATGGGCGGTTGGAGTGAAACAAAAATCGTTGTAGTATTCAGCGGTGTTACAGCTTTCTGCGGTGTTGTTGCACTTTTACTTGTAATTTTCGGTTAATTTTTACGTATAAATTTTGAAAGGAGATGAATCGGAATGAGCGTTGATACGTTCAGAAGAGAATCTGATAGAAGAAGATACGAACACGAACGACACACAAGTTCCGTTGCATCTTCAAGAAGTCATCACGAGGAAAACAGAGGAGTAAAGAGAAAAAAGCAGTTCTCGCTTCTTTCTATTGGTAAGGGCTTGGACATTCCTTTCTGTATGCTTATCGTGCTCTTGCTCGCTATCGGTATCACGATGATGTTTTCCGCTAGTTATCCTGTCGCTTTCTACGAAATTGGCGACAGCTACTACTACTTAAAGCGTCAGCTTTTATTTGCGATTGTCGGTCTTGCTATTATGCTTGCTGTATCGTATGTCGATTATCACCACTTCCATAGATTCTCTGTGCTTATACTTGGTGTATCGTACTTTGCACTTATTCTCGTACTTCTTATCCCGTCCGAAACGGGCGTTAAAAGATGGATTGGTATCGGTGACTACGGTATTCAGGCGTCTGAGATTACGAAATTCGCGATTGTCCTGTTTCTAGCACACTGGGGCAGTAGGTACTACGATAAAATGGATACGCTCAAATACGGTGTTATGCCGGGTGCGACAATCTTTGCGACTACTGCTTTACTGCTTCTTTTAGAGCCGCACTACTCCTGTATCGTTATCGTCGGTATTCTTACCGTACTTATGCTCTTTATCTCAGGCATCAGAATCAAGTGGCTCGCGATTGCCGCGGTGTTACTTGCTATTGTTATTCTGTTGTTGTGGGTTACGGGTCTTTTGTCGTACGCTATGGACCGAATGGACGGCTGGGGCAAAGCTCTCGAGTACATCGACGAAACACAGTGGCAGCAGACATGGCAGACGAGAAACTCGCTGTATGCTATCGGTTCAGGCGGACTTTTCGGACTTGGACTTGGCCAGTCACGACAGAAGTATCTCTACTTACCTGAACCACAGAACGACTTTGTTTTTGCTATTGTTTGCGAGGAGCTCGGACTTATCGGCGCTATCGCTATTCTGCTTATTTTCGCACTTCTTGTGTGGCGTGGTATCGTTATTTCACTTCGTTCTAAGGACAGATTCGGAAAACTGCTCGGTATCGGTCTGACGTCACAGATTGGTATACAGGTTATTCTTAACATCCTCGTTATCACCGACTGGTTACCTAACACAGGTATCAGTTTGCCGTTCTTCTCGTATGGTGGTAGCTCACTGTTGATGCTTCTGTTCCAGATGGGACTTGTACTTTCTATTTCACGTTCGTCAAATATCGAAAAAGCATAAAAATTTGAGGAGTACTATATGAAAATTTTACTCGCAGGCGGCGGTACAGCCGGACATATTAACCCTGCACTCGCTATAGCAGGCTACATTAAGGAGAAAGACCCTGATACTGAGATTCTGTTTATCGGCAACCGTGACGGTATGGAACAGACTCTAGTTAAAAAAGCGGGTTTTGAGATAAAGTCTATTGTCATCAGCGGTTTTAAACGTAATTTTAAACCGAAGTCTATCGTGCACAATGTAAAGACAGTCTCCAGAGTTTTCACTTCTTCTGCAAAAGCGAAGAAAATCATAAAAGAATTTGCGCCTGATATCTGTATCGGTACGGGCGGTTACGTCAGCGGACCTGTTATCCGTTCAGCAGTGAAGTTAGGTATTCCTGCTATTATCCACGAGCAGAATGCGTTTCCTGGTGTTACTACGAAGATGCTTTCTAAAAAGGTCAACAAAGTTATGCTCGCTGTTGAAGATGCGAAAAAGCACTTGGATGCGGGTGTTGACTTTGTTGTAACAGGTAACCCGATAAGAGAAGAAATCTTAAAAGTAGATAAGGATGAGGCGAGAAAGGCTTTAGGTCTTGATGAGCGTCCTGTTATCCTTTCTTTCGGTGGCTCTTTAGGTGCTCGTTGTATCAACGAAGCTGTTGCTGACTTGGTTGTCAGAAGCGCAAAAGACCAAAAATTCCAGCACATCCACGCCTACGGTCAGCAGGGCACATGGTTCCCTGAACTGGTTAAAGAAAAAGGCGTTATTATAGAAGAATATAAGAACCTCGACATCAGACAGTATATCGATGATATGCCGCTGTGTTTAGCAGCCTGCGACTTAGTTATCAGCCGTGCGGGTGCAATCACTCTGTCTGAAGTTCAGGCTAAGGGTAAGCCAGCTGTGCTTATCCCATCTCCGTACGTAGCAGAAAATCATCAGTTCCATAACGCTATGGCACTTGTGAACAAGAACGCTGCTTCGGTTATCGAAGAAAAAGATTTGAACTCAGAAAAGCTCATAGAAGCTGTTGACAATATGGTCAGCGATAAAGATTTACTCAAAGAGTATTCTTCTAACGCTCAGGCTATGGCGATTACTGATGCGTCTGACCGTATTTATAACATCGTTAAAGAAATAGTTAAATAATTTTCACAGTACAAACTGTTTTTTCATAGAATATCTGCGAGTAGATATTTTGTGAAAGGGTGTTTGTTGTGTCGAAGTTGCTTGTCACAGGAGGCAGAAAACTCAGCGGAGAAGTAAAAGTACAGGGCTCAAAAAACAGCACGTTACCGATATTAGCCGCGACGATTCTGTGTGAGGATGAGAGCATTTTGTTCAATTGTCCGAAATTAAGCGATGTTGATGCGACTGTGGGGATACTTCGGTATCTCGGGTGTACGGCGAGCAGGAGCGATGATACTCTCGTTGTTAACACTAAAGCAATGGATAAAAGCGACATTCCGCACGAACTTATGTTAAAAATGCGGTCGTCAATTATATTTTTGGGTGTACTCATCGCCCGATGTAAAAAAGCTAAAATGTCACTCCCTGGTGGGTGTGAGCTTGGACCTCGTCCGATTGACTTGCACCTTAGCGCTTTGCGACAGATGGGAATAGAGATAAACGAAGAGCACGGTGAACTTGAGTGCTCAGCTCCGGACGGCATTTTTGGAGCAAAAATCGCACTATCGTTTCCGAGTGTCGGAGCGACGGAGAATATTATGCTCACAGCCGTAAAGGCCAAAGGCACCACGGTTATCACTAATGCTGCGAAAGAGCCTGAAATCGTTGATTTAGCCGAGTTTCTCAGCTCGTGTGGCGCGAAAATCAGCGGAGCAGGCGAGAGCACCATTATCATTGAGGGAGTAGAGAAACTGCACGGCACTAAGCACAGTATAATTCCTGATAGAATCGTAGCAGCAACGCTGATGTCGGCTATTGCAGCAACTAAATCAAAAGCAACGCTAGACAGGGTGATTTTAAGCCACCTTAGTGCTATTACTCCTGTATTTGAGCAGGCAGGGTGTGAGTTAAGCTTTAAAGAAGGTAAGCTCACCGTCGCTTCTCCATACAGATTACATTCACCGAAACTAATACGAACAATGCCGTATCCGGGATTCCCGACAGACGCACAAGCGCCTGTTATGGCGATGACGTGTTTAGCACGAGGGATTACGGTTTTTGTTGAGAACATATTTGAAAGCAGATACAAGCACGTCGACGAGCTTAATCGTCTTGGTGCTGACATAAAAGTTGAAGGAAAAGTCGCTGTAGTCGATGGGGTAAGACACCTTTCGGGAGCGAATGTCCGTGCACTCGATTTGCGTGGTGCGGCGGCACTGGTTGTAGCGGCACTTTCTTCACAAGGAAAAACCGAGATAACGGGGCTTGAATATCTCAAGCGAGGTTATGACGACTTCGAGGTTGTGCTCCAGACACTCGGTGCAGATATAAAGAAGATTTAGGAAAAAGGAGGGATTTGCGTGAGAGATAAAAACCACGATAACCGCTCTTATAAGGGGCTTGGAAATCGAGATATTATGGATAAATTCGGCGAAAAACTTTCGTCGCTATTCCCGCGCAGATCCCGTAAAAATGATAAAGACGACGATTTGCTTACTGCGTTTTCCGGCAGAGGCTCGGACGATTACGAGCTTTTCGTTGACGAAGAAAAAGAGCGTAGAAAAGTAAGGCAACAGCAAAAAGTAAAAGCAAAACAGCCTAAAAAAGCTAAACCGAAAAAACCCGTCACACCATTTATGCGACGTGTGCGCAACGTGCTGACATCTTTTGCTATTGTCGCTGTTGTGCTGATAATCTGCGTTGTTTTGTCACTTACAGTTCTGTTTAAAACTCAGAACTATGAAATCAGTGGTTCTACCCGTTATACTGATGAAGAAATTATAAAAACCTGCGGTATTACCACTAACGAAAACATATTTTTAGCGAATAAAAACCACGCTGAAAAACGACTGATAAAGAATTACGCGTACATCGAAGACGCAGAGGTTTCGTTCTCTATTCCTGACACAATCACTATTAAAGTAACAGAAGCGGTTGAGTCATACATAGTAAAAATCGCTGAGACAAGCTATTTAGTCGCAAGCTCACAGGGCAGAATTTTAGAAAAATGTGAAAGCCCTGATGGATACAACCTACCTCTGTTTATCTGTAGCGACATCACTGGTGGAGATGTGGGTGACTACATCGAATATGAGGATAAGACTACACACGATATCATTAACGCTATCGTTACGGTTTTCAAAGACAACGGATATACTAATATTACCGAGATTGATGCGACAGATACTGCGAATATCACCTTCACATACGACAACCGCATTAAGGTTAAGCTCGGCTTACCTGAGGATATCAGCTATAAGGTTCGTACAGCGATGACTATTATCATTGAGAAGCTCGATTTAAACGGCTCTAATACCATAGAAGGTGAGCTTGATGTGTCTAACTGTAACGTAACAAAGAAATCGTACTTCAGAGAACAGTCGCTTATTGATGCCCAGGTTGAAACAACTTCACCGATAGACAGAGACGATGTCGATGGTGATGGGCTTGATGATGAAACAGGAGAAGAAGTGGAAGAACAGGAAGAAGAAACAAAACCACCTCTTTCTCAGGATGACTGGTACTTGGATTGATGTGAATTTTTTGCAAATATTTTAAAAAAATATTGAATTTATCTAAGTTTTGTGTTAAGTTATAAGGTAGTAGAGTGTGACACTCTAAGTATGTAGTTTAAAAACATAAAATTCCGTTAGGGAGGATTTTAATATGGCTTTTGAGTTAGAGAAAGAAATGATCGATTATTTACCGGTTATTAAAGTAATCGGTGTCGGCGGTGGTGGCGGTAACGCTGTTAACCGTATGATTAAAATGGATGTTAAGAACGTTGAGTTCATTGCTGTTAACACAGACGAGCACGTTTTAAGATTTTCACAGGCTGACAAGAAGGTTCAGATCGGTGAGAAGTCAACTCGTGGTAAGGGCGCAGGTTCTAAACCTGAGGTTGGCCAGACTGCTGCTGAAGAAAACAGAGAAGAAATCGCAGCTTTACTTAAGGACACAGATATGGTGTTCGTTACTGCTGGTATGGGCGGCGGTACAGGTACAGGTGCTGCTCCTATCGTAGCTAAAATTGCTAAGGATATGGGTATCCTCACTGTTGCTGTTGTTACAAAGCCTTTTGCTTTTGAGGGTAAAAAGCGTATGGCACAGGCTGAGCAGGGTATTGCTGAGCTCGCTGCTTGCGTTGACTCACTTATTATCGTTCCTAACGAAAGACTTAAGTATGTTTCAGATCAGGCTATCACTCTCCAGAACGCGTTCACTATCGCTGACGACGTTTTAAGACAGGGTGTACAGAGTATCTCTGACCTCATCGTTGTTCCTGGTCTTGTTAACCTTGACTTTGCTGACGTTACTGCTGTTATGAAGGACGCTGGCTACGCTCACATGGGTATTGGTAAGGCTACAGGTAAGGACAAGGCTGCTGTTGCTGCTGAGATGGCTATATCTTCTGCACTTTTAGAGACTTCTATCGACGGTGCTGAGAGCGTTATCATCAACATCACAGCTTCTCCTGACATCACACTCGACGATATCGATGCTGCTTCTACAATGATTTCTCAGAAAGCAAGTGAGAACGCAAACATCATCTGGGGTGCTGTTATCAACGAAGAGATGAAAGATGAAATCAGTGTTACAGTTATCGCTGCAGGTTGTGGTGCTAACAACGACAATTCTAAGGCTTTCCCTAACTCTTCACCTGATAAGGCTGAGCCTGCACAGACAGTAGAGGTTGACTCATCTGACGATGACGATTCATTCTACGATATTATGTCTATCTTCAATAGCTAAGATAAACTGAATAAAACAGTAAAACTTAAGGGCAACCGTTTCGGTTGCCCTTTTTTTATTTAAGCGCCGAGGTGCGTAGTAAAAAAGTCATCGCCTATAAAAAAGGGACTCCCGAATGAGAGTCCCAAAAAGTTTATTCAATTTTTGCGAGTTTCATCTGAATTTTAGTTGCGTCAAAAATAGTACGCTCGCCGTCACGGTCGAAGTCGGTGATGTACTTTAATTCGTCGCCGTAGGCGTGCTGCTCTAAAATCAGGTCGTCCAGACCTCTGTATTTAGCTACAGCCTGCTGAATATAAGTGGCGTCTAAAATTGAAAGCGCATTATCTTCGGTAGCGTCGCCGATAAGTCGTGCGCTGTAGAATTCTTTTCTGAGATATTTAGTGAATATCTCTTCTTTGCAACAGATGATATCATTTGTCCATGCGTCTTCGATTGAGTAGAATTTCTCTTCATCAACTACATATATATGATATACAAAATCTGAAGGAGAACCCATTACTCCATACATCACATAATCGCCAAACACGCCGTAAGACAATACTCCCGATGTGTTTCTAGGACAACCATATGTTAAGATCCATGTTGGTTTCTGTGAGCCGTTCTCGTAGTGGTAATAAAGCTCGCCATTGAAGAAGTGTTCATCCTCCATAGTAATGCCTAAATACTCAACAAAATCTTCGTGAATGTCCTTGTGGAAGTGGTCATCACGCAAGCAGTCGTTTTCGTCACCGTCTTTTTCAAAACCGTAACAACCATCTGAGTAGTAGTAATACCACTCGCCACCGAGCGGTGCATTACCTATGTTTATGTCA
>JAFOED010000035.1 GCA_017380355.1 Ruminococcus sp.
ACTACGTTTCACTTTCGAAATTTGCAAAAAAGCTCCCGTTCTTTCCGATGTACAATTCACAGCGTAGTATGATTTATATCGATAATCTGAGTTCTTTTTTACAGAAAGCGATTGACGAAAATCTTAGTGGTGTTTTCTGTCCACAGGACGAGGAATACGTTAATACGTCTATGATGGTGAAAGCGGTCGCTGAGGAGAACGGAAAAAACATTAAGTTAACTAAATTTTTCAATCCGTTTATCACACTTGCTTTGAAGATGAAAATAAATATTGTGTGTAAGGTTTTTGGCTCGCTGATTTATGAAAAGGACCTGTGTCCTGAATTTTCAAGAGTGGATCTAAAAACCGCAATAAAACACACAGAAGAATAAACTTTGCGAAATATAGATTTACATTTATATACAAGTATTCAAACACTGTTTTTTGTAAAGAGAGAAAGCGTATGGATAAAAAATCTATCAGGCTTATAATTGTTGTGCTTTGTGTTATTGCTCTTTTATGTGTTGTGCTTTTTTCTGGTATGTTGGGTAAAAACAAAAGCGACATTATCGGTATAGAAAACAAAGGCAATGTACTAAGTACTGAAAAAACAGAGCTCAAAGTTGAGACTAAAACTTCATATATGATTGAGGGTATTAAAGCGCTGCCACAGACAGATTTAAAGGCAGGCTGTGAAGTGTACGCGTGCACGGTTTTGCTTCAGTATCTTGGCTTTGATATTGATGAGTTCGAGTTTTCGAACAACTATCTCATATCACGACCTATTACGTATGATGAAGAATTTCAACGATATGGCCCTGATATGAACAGTGCATATGCAGGAGATGTATACACTATTTACGGTTATGGCGTTTATTCGCCTGCTATGGCTAAAAGTATTAATAACTATCTGCATACAACAGGTAGTGATATGCAGGCTATTGCACTTAAAAACTATACACTCGACCGCTTGTGTCAGAAGTACATTGTAAACGATATTCCTGTTATGATATGGGCGACTACATATATGCACGAGCCGTACGTTAAGGCGAGCTGGATTGTAAACTACGTCGATGAGAATTCTGATAAACAGATTGGTGACGTGGAAGAATGGATGCAAAACGAGCACTGTATGACGCTGATGGGTTTTGACGAAGAAAACTACTATTTCTGCGATTCTGTTTCGGGAGATATAACCGCATATGAGAAGGAGATTTCACAGCAGAGATACGTTGAACTCGGCGCACAGGCTATAGTTGTAAAATAAAAGAAAAAGGCACAGAGTGAAAGCTCTGTGCCTTTGTTTATGTTGTGGTTATTATTTTTTCAGCACTTTAACAATCTCACCGACGAAAACACGGTGGTAGTCATTGTTTTCGTAGTTTGAAAGTAATGACTTATCGAGGAAACAGTCTTCGTTCATATCCTGCACAAAGAGCTTTTTGCATACAAGAACCGTATTTGCTTCTTTGAAAAATGGTGCGTTTTCTGTGAAGTCAGGAGTTAAATTGCACTCCTTTGCTTTGTCAACATCGCGACCAGAGTACTTGCCACAGTAAGCGAGAGCGTTTCTGTATTCTTCATCGAAAAATGAACAGGAAAAATAGTCGCAGTCATTCATAAATTCGATAGTGAAACGCTGTGGACGAACGAAAGCGAAAACTACGTTTTTATTCCACAGCACACCGAGTCCGCCCCATGAAGCGGTCATAGTGTTGTATTTGTTTTCATCACCTGCAGTGAGTAACATCCAATCCTTACCAATCATTTCGAAAGGAGTTTTTTCTAAATTAATAGGTGAGATTTCGTGCATATTAACCTCCAGAAATTAAATAGCAACCTGTTGCTTGTTAGTCTTTTTAATAGCGTGTAAAATCTTAATGATAACAGGGCTTAATACCATGTTTACGCCGAGCTCAACAAGGAAGTTGATGCCAGTAAGACCAAAGATTACGTAGTAGAGCAGGTCGCTTCCGCCAGCCCATGTTACTAAGATATCCTTGAAGAAAAGTGCAAGGCCTGTGATGAAGATTCCTGTGTTAACTACCGGAGCTATAAAGCCTGCAGTGATAGTAGCAATAATTGAATTCTTTTTTGCGATAAGTCGGTACAAAAGACCGCTGACATAGCCTGCACATACACCCTTTACCATACAAACGAGTATACATAAAATAGGGCTTGCGTTCCATACCATAGCGCCGCCGAGATCTGCACCGATAGCACACATAATGAGGACTACGACGCTGAATACTCCGCCTAAGAACGCTCCTGCCTTTTCGTCGAATAAAGCGGAGCCGATGATGATAGGAATGAGTGCGAGTGTGATAGGGAACGGCTTTGTCGGAAAGTAAGTTGTGAGTACCTGAAGCACAATAATAATAGCGCTTAAAATACCGAGACTTACAAGCCTTAATGTTTTTGCTTTTGTTTTAACCATTTGTATTACCTCCTGCTGCCTCTCCGTAAGGATGAAGCGCAAATTTTGACAACTTAAATGTTTTGATATTCAGTTTTATATATTATTTATTTTTATCGTAAATAATGCGTAAACCTTCTAAAATGAGGTCATCTTTTAAAGTGATTTCGTGACTACAGCTGTTGACAATCATCGGTGCGATACCGCCTGTAGCTATAACAGAACATTTTTCACCGATTTCATCTTCGATTTTAGAAATCATACCGTCAATCATACACGCTGTGCCTATAACTACACCTGAGCGTATAGAGTCGTCGGTGTTTTTACCGATGACATTCTGCGGAGCGTTTAAAGCGATAGACGGAATAAGTGCTCCGTGGGATGTGAGTGCATCAAGCGAAATAGACACACCCGGAGCGATAGAGCCGCCGAGCATACGCTTTTGTTTATCGATAACGAACATTGCGGTAGCAGTGCCCATAGAAATGACAACGCACGGAAGAGTTGCCATAGACTGAGCCGCAGCACACGCAACAACCAGGTCAGCACCTAAAGTAGCAGGGTCATCAATCTGGATGTTAACACCAGTCTTAATTCCCGGACCGACAACAAGTGCGTCTATTCCTGTTACGCTTTTTACAGCGGCTGCGAGACGCTTTGTGATACGTGGTACAACAGAGCAGATGATACAGCTGTCTATAGAAAAACAGTCGACTGAATACACCTGAAAAAGAGTATACAGTTCTACTGCAAATTCGTCAGCAGTTTTGTGGCTGTCGGTAGAGAGCTTAATGATTCTGTGGAGCTCTTCACCGTCATATACACCGAATTTTATGTTGGAGTTTCCGACATCAATTGTAAGTAACATTTGCGTCTTTCCTTTCGCGATTTGTATAATTATACAATTTTTATACCATTATTTCAATATAATTTAAACTTTATTTTTTGCTGTATTTTTCTAAAATGAAAAATACGTCGAAAAATGTGTGTTAATATATATATGAACTATGTAAACTTATCTTTGAGGAGGTCGTTTGATGAACTGCGCTGACACAAATCAGATGAAAATTCTTGCTACTAAAGCAAGAAGAGGTGCTATCGTTGGCACATTTAACGCTAAATCGGGTCATCCTGGCGGATCGTTATCTGCTGCTGACATTTTCACTTATCTCTACTTTAAAGAGATGAACGTTGACCCTAAAAACCCTAACTGGGCTGACAGAGACCGTTTTGTACTTTCTAAAGGTCACTGCTGTCCTAGCCTTTACGCTGTACTTGCTTTAAAGGGCTTTTTCGATATGAGTGAGCTCGAGAGCTTAAGACACGTTGGTGCTATGCTTCAGGGTCACCCTGATATGAAAGGTACACCTGGTATCGATATGAGCACAGGTTCACTCGGACAGGGTATTTCTGCTGCTTGCGGTATGGCTCTGTGCGCTAAGATTGACAATAAAGATTTCAGAGTATATACAGTACTCGGCGATGGCGAGTGCGAAGAAGGCGAAGTTTGGGAAGCTGCTATGTTTGCTACTCATAAGGGTCTTGATAATCTCGTTGTTATCGTTGACTGCAACGGCCTTCAGATTGACGGTTCTACTGCTCAGGTTGGCGGTGTTGAGCCACTCGATACTAAATTTGAGAGCTTCGGCTTTAACGTATTAAAAATCGACGGTCACAACTTCGATGAAATCGAAGCTGCTCTTAACAATGCAAAAGAGACAAAGGGCAGACCTACTGCTATTATCGCTAAGACAGTTAAGGGTAAGGGCGTATCTTTCATGGAGAACCAGGTTGGCTGGCACGGTAAAGCTCCGAACGCTGAGGAATACGAAATTGCATTAAAAGAGCTTGACGCTCAGCTTAAGGAATTGGAGGGTTAAGTTATGGCACAAGTAGTTACTAAAGCAACCAGAGAGAGT
Source organism: Ruminococcus sp. (assembly GCA_017380355.1). Classification (GTDB taxonomy): domain Bacteria; phylum Bacillota; class Clostridia; order Oscillospirales; family Acutalibacteraceae; genus Ruminococcoides. The sequence goes on from JAFOED010000035.1 coordinate 4,315, forward strand.
TTCGGCGAAGCGCTCTGCGAACTCGCTAAAACTAATGAAAATATCGTCGTTTTAGACGCTGACCTTGCTGCTGCGACTAAGACTTCTATTTTTGAAAAGAGCTTCCCAGAGAGATTCCGCAACTGCGGTATCGCTGAGGGTAATATGATCGGTGTTGCTGCAGGTCTTGCTGCTTGCGGTAAAATTCCGGTTGCTGCATCATTTGCTATGTTTGCTACAGGCAGAGCTTTCGAGCAGATCAGAAACTCTGTTGCATATCCTGAATTAAACGTTAAGATTGCAGGTTCACACGCTGGTATTTCAACAGGTGAAGACGGCGCAACTCACCAGTGCTTAGAAGACATCGGTATTATGCGTACTATCCCTGGTATGACTATCTTAAACCCTGCTGACCACTACGAGATGATCGAGGCTACAAAGGCTGCTATCGAGCACCAGGGCCCTGTATACATCCGTTTAGGTAGACTTGCTATTCCGTCATTCAACGACCCTGAAAACTACAGCTTCGAGCTTGGTAAGGGTATCACAATGCACGAGGGTGACGATATCACAGTTATCGCTACAGGTCTTCCTGTTAATGAAGCTAGAAAGGCTGTTGAAAACCTCGAGAAAGAAGGCATTAACGTTCGCCTTATCAACATCCACACTATCAAGCCTATTGACAGAGATATCATCATCAAAGCTGCTAAAGAAACAGGCAGAATCATTACTATCGAAGAGCACAACGTTATCGGCGGTCTTGCTGATGCTGTATGTGAGGTTACATCTTCTGAGTGCCCTGTACCTGTAAGAAGAATCGGTGTAAACGATTGCTTCGGTTATTCAGGTCCTGCACATGAGCTTCTCTCAATTTTTGGCTTCACTGCTGAAAACTTCGAGAAAGTTATCAAAGAAGAACTCGCAAAGAAGTAATTATTATAAATTAAGGCAGAGGAGAAATCTTCTGCCTTTTTTGTTTGTAAAAACTAATAATTTGTGGTACAATGACAACTGGTGATTATATGAAAAAACTGGCGGTAGTGCTCATTGTAGCGGCAGGTACGCTGTGGGGCGTTATCGGTTACTTTGTGCGCAGACTTACCGATATGGGTCTTGATTCGATGCAGATTGTGTGTATCAGAATGAGCGTTTCGGCTGTTTTGTTCGCACTTTTTACTCTTGTTTTCAAGCGCGACCTTTTTAAAATTAAATTAAAAGATATATGGTGCTTTTTAGGAACAGGAGTGCTGAGTGTTGCGACGTTTTCTTTCTGTTACTTCAAAGCGATTGAGTTAAGCTCGCTATCACAGGCGTCGGTACTGCTTTACACAGCTCCGATTTTCGTTATGCTTTTTTCGCTTGTGCTTTTTAAAGAAAAGCTGACGGCTATAAAAATTGTTTCGCTCGTACTGGCTTTTTGTGGATGTCTGTTTGTTACGGGAGTATTAGACTTCTCAGAAAGCTTTAATATGTTAGCTGTTGTATTCGGTCTTTTGTCGGGAGTGTGCTACGCGCTTTATTCGATTTTCTCGCGGCTTGCACTTAACAGAAACTACAGTCCTCTGACGATTACGCTGTATACATTTATTTTTTCAGCGATTGCTTCAGTTTGTGTAATTGACGTAAAACCTGTTGTTGCTGTTATGACAAAAAGTGGAGGAGACTTTTTCTTCTGCGTGCTGTTTGCTGTGCTGTCGAGCGTGTTGCCTTATGTTTGCTATACAGTAGGACTTAAATATGTAAAGCCTTCTACTGCGTCGATAATCGCGTCTGTAGAACCTGTTGTGGCGACTATAACGGGTGCTGTTTTGTTTTCTGAAGCGGTGGAATTTCCGTTTGGATACATCGGAATTGCGTGTGTAATTGTGGCTATTGTGCTGATAAATCTAGTACCGAAAAAAGCTAAATAAAACAAAAAACGGAGACACTTTTGTGTCTCCGTTTTCTTATATGCAGTATAAATTTAAATCCCAACATGGAATATATGGGTGCTTTCGAAGATAGATTTTATACTCGCTGTTTTGTCTGTGAATTTCGTTTATGAGAGTAAAAAAATCTGAGTTTGTGTGGTATGCTGCACAGTTGAGCTTTGGTTTCTTACTGAGTGTTTCAAAAGATTTTTCAAGCATTTTGTGTTCCATACCCTCAATATCAATTTTGATGTAAGAAAAGTCACCATAGTTTTTTGTCAGTTCATCAAGCGTTGTAGTCTGAACCTGCACACCGTTTTTATCGTTTAGGACGCTCTGTCTGCCTGAGTTTTTTGAAACAAGCACTGTTTCACTTTTGTTGCTTACACCCATATTAAGTGGAGTGAAGTTTTCTAAAGAACCGCAGTTTTCTTTGAGCTTATTATAGTTTTTTAAGTTAGGTTCGAGAGCAACGATTTTTTCATAAGTGTTTACATAGTGCATAAACTCGTCGACAGTGTCGCCACGATAAGCGCCTAAATCGAGGTAGCTCTCGTTGTTATTAAGCTTCAAAATATTATGGAAGGCTTCATCTTTTTCGCTTTCGATAGAGCTTAAATACTCAAGTTTACCGCTGTACAGAAAATTAAGTGTACCAGTAAAAACTTCTTTTGATTTATCATCAGAGAGAATGGAATATGCACTCTCTATCTGAGCCTTATATTTAGAGAGAAAGTCATCGTCTACCACTTCGTGTGTGTAAACAGGCACAGACGGTACAAAAAGCTGGTGTCTGGACGCGACAAATTTAATGTGTTCCATAACATCAGGCAGGGAAGAAGCAAAGCACAGAGCTACTGTAAACTCACCGAATTCTTCTTCGAAATCGGACATTTTCTTTACAGTAAAGCCTCTGAAATTCTGGTATCTCACGAAGTCGTCGCTCGCCATAACACCGCTACATTTTATGTTTCGTTTCAGGAATTCGTCGAGCACTTTATCGGCGCCGTTTCCCATTCCGTAGAGTATAACAGGATTTTCGCTGTTTTTCAGTGCATCCCATACACTCGGGTTTTTATCTATCATAAGTATCCTCTTTTATATTCGCATTAACCATGACATGACTGACACCAAGTGTATCCGTCGCCCAATGCTTCATCTGCTGTATCAAAATAAACTTTGTTTTTATCGCTCATTTTTTCTACGCTAACGCAGTTTGGATAGTGAAGTTTCTTGCTGTTTTTGTTGCCAACATAAGTGTCAAACGATTCGTAAACATTCTGATCTGAGTCATCAGAGTTTTCACTTTGAACGTCAGTTTCTACTTGTGGTTTAGTAGCTTGTTCGACTACTTTGTCTGTATTTACATACGCAAAAGAAATATTGTTTTTATCAGAGAAAGCAACAATGCTGGATAGTTCATCGGTACGATAAACTGTGATGCCTCGTGCGTTTAAGTTGTCGAGAGTTTCCAAGTGAGGGTGGCCGTATTCGTTGCCTTTGCCACACATAATAACAGCGTAGTCAGGAGAAACTGCGTCTAAGAATGCGTTACTGCTTGAAGTTGTAGAGCCGTGATGACCTACTTTTAGTACGTCAGATTTGAGGTCTGTGTTTTCCGCTAACAGCTCTTTTTCAGCGTAAGTTTCCATATCGCCTGTAAACAGGAAGGAATTATCTCCGCACACGGCTTTAACAATTACGGAATAGTCGTTATAGTTGTCGTAATCAGTACCTACAGGACCTAAAATTTCGAAGTAAGATTCGCCGAAGCTGTAGGTGTTGCCTACTACGGCGTCGATATAATTGCAGTTTGTTTCGTCTACTGCGAGGAGCACGTCAACCCATGTTTTTGTTTGCTGGTCAGTTTCAACTGTGATGAAATTCTCACACTCAAAAGAGTTGATAACATCTGTAAGACCGCCACAGTGGTCGGAGTGCGGGTGAGTAGCAATTACATAATCGAGTTGTGTCACACCGAGGTCTTCAAGATATGCACACACTGTAGGACCGTATTCTTTTTCGCCTGCGTCAATGAGGATGTACTCGCCCTGCGATTCCAGGAGGATGCTGTCACCCTGACCGACGTCTATGTAGTGTACAGCAAGTGCGTGTTCGGGTGCATTTTCGAGCATTTCGATAGGATTATTAGTGCTTTTTGGTGCTGATTCGCACGCAAAAAGTGAAAAAATAAGTATCGTACATGTCAATAAAGCTAGCAATCTTTTGTGCATATTACCGCCTCCATTGTTACTTTTATATAATAAATATACTATAAAAAATGTGCTATTTCAACAAGTTTCAGGATAAAATTTGCAAATATCATAAAAATGTGCTATAATCCGAGCATGAGGTGATTTTATGTCAAACGGTTACCGATGCAAATACGAAATCGTTACTGCGGACAACAATCTTCCGGGTAAGGTTATGCTGTATGAAAAGTCGGGTAGCGAGTGCTTTACAAACAAGCACTGGCACAAAAATCTCGAGATTGATTATATAGTACGAGGCAGAATGTGGACTATGCAGAATAATGCCGACCGCGATATAAGCGACGGCGAGTACGTTGTTGTAAACAGCGAAGATGTCCACCAGACTTGCGGTAAAGATCCGAACGAAAGGGTTAAGTACCTTGTTGTGCTTTTCTCATACAACTACATTAAAGCTTATTTCGAGGACTTCGAGAACTATACTTTTGATGTTGATAAAAACGAACAGGCTAAACAGCGTATCGCTCAGCTTTTAAAGGCTATTGTTTTCGAGATTGAAAACAAAAGCGAGTTTGCTGACCTTAAGATTTCGTGTGCTATGAGCCAGATTCTTATGATCCTTTTTACAAAGTGCAGAGTTAAGAAAGCCAGCGCTGTTGACAGAGAGCCTACTGACGACCTCGAGTACGCAAAGAAAGCGATTGATTTTATCAAGGAGAACTTCAGAGAGAAGATTTCGCTTGAAGATATTTCGTCGTATGTAGGACTCACACCGACTTATTTTTCTCGCTATTTCAGACAGAGCACGAGAAAGACGTTTAAGAACTACTTGAATCTTGTTCGTTTAGAGCACGCACTTCTTGATATTCAGAACAACAACGTGAGCGAAACTCACGCTGCTCTTACAAACGGTTTCCCTAGTGTTAAATCGTTTATCGCGGTGTTCAAGAGCGTTTACGGCTGTGCACCTAGTGAATACGTGAAAATTTATCACGAAGTACCACCGATTTCTGAAATTCGTAAAATATAATAAATAATAGAAAAACCGCTGAGTTATCTCAGCGGTTTTGTTTTTGTACTTAAGTTTAGCTGACTTTTATATAGAAAAGGTCTAACATAGTCTGCATAAGTGCATCCTGGTCAACGTGAAGTTCTGCGTACTCACCTTTTACAATTTCTCCCTCAATATTTACAAACTCAATTTCTGATGCAGAGTTGAGCATCGATATCGCACTGTTTGTGAGGTATGTCATCTTTGATGTGGTGAGATTTGTGGTTGAGTATTCCGCAACAATGTTGTACAGGCTAACGATGTTTGAAGGCTTAGATTTAACAGAATCCCAGATAGTCGCTATAAAAGCTGAAATGAACTGTTTCTGTCTAGCCATACGGTCGTTGTTTGAGTCGAGCTGTGAGAGATCACGATCTCTGATATATGTATTGGCGTCTACACCGTTGAGAGTGATAGTTTCGCCAGGGTATACTGTGCGGCCGTAGTTTTTAGAATAAAACTCGGTGATGGATGTTATTTCAACGCCGCCGATAGCGTCGGTGATTTCTTCCAGAGCACGAGTATCAAATGAGAAATAAGTGTTAAGAGTTAATCCGTAGAGCAGACGTTCGAGACTGACTATAGTGTTTTCACAGCTCGTGTGAGCACCATCGCCATAAGCGTACGAAAGACAAATCTGCATAGGTTCGGTGTTGACAAATCCACCTTCTTTGTTGTAGACGTTTACGTCAACAATAGTATCTCGTGATACGCCTAAGATGCTTACTTTGTTTTGGGTTGTGTCGATAACTGCGATGTAAATAGCGTCAGCCTGACCACCTTCACCGACGTACTTATCGGTTCTTGTGAAATCTTTTATGTCTATACCCATAAGGGAGACGGTGGCAACATTTTCGTTGAATGCGTAAGTTTCACCTTTATACTTGATGGTTTTACCGCTGTCTTCAACTGCTTCGACGTCGTCGATTTCTTCAACAGGCGGAGAGATAGTCATTTCCGAATAATCGTGCATAGCGATTTTTCCTGTATGGTTGAAAACAAGCACAGCACCTACGCACGTTACAAGCAGAGTCGCCAGTATACACAAAATGATAACAAGGATTTTAACAGCCTTTTTTTGCTTTTGTTTCTTCTTGTTGCGAGGTTGAGCAAAAACGTATTCAATTTTGTCGCCTTGTGTATTTTCGATATCAGTAGAAGGAACTGGTTTTGCATGACTTCTCTTGTGTTTCTTTTTATTTTTGGAAACAGGGAGAATGTAGTCGATACTTTCGTTTTCTTCAGTTAAAGGCTCTTTTTTGAAGTCGTCGTTATACATCCTGTTCATTTACAAGCACCCCCTGTACAAGGTATCTGACATTACCGCCACCGTTCATACATGTGCTCAGCGTGATGATTCGGTCTTCTGTACTGAGCTCAATATTTTCTCGGACATTACAGTAGTACGGACGCTTTACTAAAGTAGTGTCGAGGAACTGACGAAAGCTTGTAGAGTCTTCCATATCAAAAGAGTTCAACAAATGACGGTCGTCATACTGGTAAGCTGAGTAAATAAGATAAGTAAAAATCTTGTCTTCTGTGAAAACGAAGATAGTGTTGTTTTTATCGAAAAAGTCTATGTCGTTGAATTTGTGTAAAGTTGCGAACATAGAGCCATTTAGCATATTGTGACCATAAATTACAGTGACAGGGTCAGAAAAATCACGTTCGTTTTTCTTCTCAGTATAAATAGTACCTGAGAACTGATAGTTCTTGTACACATTATGAGTGAGGTAGAAGCTGTCGTCAACATTTTGAGAACTCTGGGCTACAGGGTAGTCGACGTTTGTGTTCGGAATATAAATCCACGCGTAAATATCTTTGTTTATGCTTCTGATTTCTTTGAAATCCACAAAGTCGTTTTCAGGCAAAGAAGCTGTCTTGTACGGAAAACGCTCTGTAGGAGCCTCTGTTTCTTCTACAGTTTCAGAAATTGTAGCTTCTGTAGATGGAGCTTCTGAGGAAGGCTGTCGTGACAGATTATTGTCAGGAGCTATGAAAAAATACCAGAGAAGAAAGCCTATACACAAAACGCATACAAGTAGAGAAATTATAAGTATAACGACCCAAGCGGTCTTATTGCTTTTCTTTTCCATAATAAACCTCTGTTTTACAATTTGAGTTTACATATAAATATACACCATAATTATACAATATCGGTACACACGATGTCAATTAAACCAATGTGAAGATATAATGAAAAAAGAAAAAGCCGCTGAATTTTCAGCGGCTTTAACAGTCGTGTCAATTAACCTTTGATTTTCTTAACAGCAACTACTGATGCAGCAGCAGCCATAAAGAGTGCGAATGTGCCGTAAAGTACAGCAGCGTCACCTGTCTGTGGAGATGTAGGTGAACCTGATGTGTCACCGTCATTAGGTTTAGCAGTAGGGCTAACCTCAGCAAAAGCTGGCATAGCACACATCATAATCATCATAACAGCAACCATAGCGATAGCTAAAAACTTCTTCATAATAACTCCTCCAAATTTATATAAGATAAAATAACCTACAATTAGATATAATGAGTATATCACAGCATTTTTAAAAAGTAAAGTGATTTTTATACAAAAATCAGGGCTGTTTTTTGTGCATTTTGATTGAACTACAATGTATATTAAGGAGGAAACAGGAGTTTGTGAACTGAATTTACGCTGTACTGTGTTTTTTTCACAAAAACAAGATGTTAATTTCTATACTCAAATGTTATATAAACTCTTTATTTATGCGATTTTGTGTGGTAAAATGATGGTGGTAAATTGGGTACGTGTATATTACACACACGTACAACATCAGTTGTTATGATAAAAAATACATTCGGAGGAATAAGTATGAAAAGATTTACTGCAGTTTTACTTGTAGTACTGATGCTCGCATCTGTTTTTGCATGTTCTTTTGTTACATCGACAGCTGCCAGCTCTGTTACTCTCTCGTACAGCTTCACAGGTGACGAGAAAGCTAAATCAGGCTTTGCTGAAGGTACTATCAGCCTTAAGGTTACTTCTAGCGCAGATGCAGGCAACTACTACTTATACTGGGCTGACAACACAAAAGCTCTTGATGGTTATCGCCAGATTGCGACATTAAACGTTGCTAATGGAGCTACAGGCACATACAAGATGCTCGACCACACCGCTATTCCACCAAAAGCTACACAGCTCGTTGCTTTTAAAGGAAATGCTGCTCCTGCTAACAAGAACGTTTCAAATGCAGCAGCTACATTCGCTATTCCTAGTAACAAGCGACTCACAGATACAGAAACACTCTACACATTCGGTGCTTTTTCCGATCCACAGCTTGCTAACGACTCTTACGGTGAAGGAAGATACCCATACGACGAGAAGCACTTGGAAAAAGCATTAGAAAACTTTGACAAGAGAAACGTTGACTTCTTGGTGTCATCAGGTGATATCGTAAACGACCAGAACGGTGGCGTTACATATGCTCAGGAGTACCAGCGTTATCAGAAGATTCTCGCTGATTCACCATTTGCAAACCCTGTATGGGAAGCTAACGGTAACCACGACGTTCACGTTAACTGGAAGAGCTCATCCCCTGTACTTAACAAACCTTTCGTTATGGGTACAGGTATCAACTCAGATGCTACTTCTATCAAAGCTAATAAAGCATACTTTGAGATGACAGAGCCTGTAACAGGCGACCACTTTATCTTCATGGCTCAGGAAGGTGGCTTCTATACAAACGAGGGTGAACAGTTCAGTAACGCTCAGCTTACATGGCTCGAAGGTCTCCTCAAGAAGTATGCAAACGATGGCAAGAACATCTTTATTATGGAGCACGCCAACGTTGAAGGCTGGGGTAGTGGCGATAAGGCGTCAAGCCCGTATTACTATGACCTCGGTATGAAGAAGTCTCAGTCAAGTACAGCTAAGTTTATTAAGCTTATGGAGACATACAAGAAGTGTGTTATCATTACAGGTCACACACACTTAGAGCTTTCTGCTCACTTAAACTATTCTGATAACAACTCTACCTCTGCTGTTATGATGCACAACAGTGCTATCGGCGGTGTAAGACGTCTTATCAACGGCTCTGTAAACAGAGATCCGGTTCTTGGCTTAAGCGAAGGCTACCTCGTAGATGTTTACAAGGATTGTGTAATCTTTAATGGTGCTAACCTCTACTCTAATGAGATTATGCCTGACTGTACATATATCATCCCTGTTTCTACTTTTGCAAACGAACAGCCAACAGAAACAGAGCCTCCGACAAAGCCAACGGAGACAGAACCTCCGACAAAGCCAACGGAGACAGAACCTCCAACAAAGCCAACGGAGACAGAGCCTCCGACAAAGCCAACAGAAACAGAACCTCCAACAAAGCCAACGGAGACAGAACCACCGACAAAACCTACACAGCCTCCAACAAAGCCAACAGAAACAGAGCCACCAACAAAACCAACTGAAGCACCTGAACCAACAGATCCAAGCTGGTTCCTTTATGGTGACGTTAACTTAGATGGAACAGTTGCAGTACTTGATGCTACAAGAGTTCAGCGTCATGTTGCTCTGGTTGATGCACTTTATGACGAACAGCTTGTTAACGCTGATGTTGATGGTGATACTTTAGTTACTGTATTAGATGCTACATATATTCAGCAGAAGGTTGCTCAGATTATTAGCAAATTCCCTGTTGAGAAGAAGTCAAAGTCAGTAGCGGTAACTGCTGCAGGCGATGTTTCATCACTTCTTTCAACAGCTAAATCTGACCTTTCAAAGTTCTATACATACTCTTCATTTGATCAATATATGAAGCTTAAGAAGGTAGTAAAAGAGCTAGAAAAATCAGGTGACAAGTCACAGGCAGCTTATGATAAGTTAAACGCTGCACACGTTGAATTCAAGAATATCTTAGAAGCTCTCGGTGCTGCTACAAGCAACACAATTGACGTGTATTTCACAAATATTCCTAACTGGTCAACTGTTAACGCTTACGTGTGGGCAGGTTCTACAGGTAAGGTTGCGTGGCCTGGCGAAGCTATGACTTATGTTGAGACAAACTCACAGGGTCAGAAGATATACAAGTACACAATTGAGACTGGTAAGTACACAGGTATCATTTTCAACAATGGTTCTGCTCAGACGGTAGACCTCTCACTATCTAACACTAAAAACGAAGGATTCTACACAACAACACAGAGCGGTGGCAAGTACAACTGTGCTACTTATACTTACGGTGAATAAGAATAAAACATAAAATTAAGGGCGTCGGTTTCGACGCCCTTTTTACTTGTATTTTTTATATCTTTGCTATATAATGTATGCGAAACTTATTTAGAGGTGTTTTTTAATGATAAGGAAAATACTGCGCTCGAGATTTTTTCTCGGTGCTGTACTGATTTTAATTCAATTTGTTTTGATAATGGCATTCTTCATATGGGTATCGGACGTTATCTGGCCACTCGAGGTACTCACTTGGGGATTCTATGCGTTGACTTTGCTTTATGTAATAAACCGCGACGAGATTCCGGAGATGAAAATGCCGTGGCTGATTATTATGATGGTTCTACCATTTGTCGGTGCGTTTTTGTTCTTGCTTTTGTCTAATAACAAAGCAAGCCGTAAAGAATATCAGCGTTTTGAAAAATCAGCACGAAAAATTGCAAATCACCTGAATCAGACAGAGAATATCGACAAGCTGAAAGAACTCGATAAAGATGCATATATGCAGGCGAAGTTTTTGTACTCTGCATCCAGAATGCCTGTTTTTGATAAGTCGAAAACTACATATTACGAAATTGGCGAAAAGTTTTTTGAGGGTTTACTTGCTGAACTTGAGAGTGCGAAACATTATATTTTTATGGAGTACTTTATTGTTCAGGAAGGTGTTATGTGGGACGCTATTCACGATGTACTCGTGAGAAAAATCAGAGAAGGCGTTGATATCTATATGATGTACGACGACTTCGGATGTATTGCGACTTTGCCTGATAACTACTATAAGAAGCTTAATGAAGAAGGTATACACTGCGTACCATGTAATAAATTCAAGCCGATTCTGTCACATATTCATAATAATCGTGACCACAGAAAAATCACTGTTATTGACGGAAGAGTAGCTTTCACAGGCGGCATAAATTTAGCAGACGAATATATTAATGCCTACGTAAAGCACGGCCACTGGAAAGATACCGCAGTAAAAATCGAGGGTGAAGCAGTCAAAAATCTTGTTGCTCTTTTTATTTCGTTGTGGAATATGCAGGATGTAAAACCGCTCGACTGTGACAAGTATCTTTTGCCTATCAATGGTGGTGATAAGGGTCAGGGCTACGTTATTCCTTTTGGTGACTCACCGAGTCCGATTGATACTGAAGACGTCGGAAAGACAGTTTATATGAACATTTTAAACTGTGCTAAAGACTATGTGTATATCTGCACTCCGTATCTTATCTGCGATAGAGAGCTCATAAATGCTATGTGTATTGCGGCTCGAAAGGGAGTGGACGTAAGGTTAATTACTCCTCACATTCCAGACAAAAAAGCGGTATTTACGATGACTCGTTCGAACTACTCTAAGCTCATCGACGCGGGTGTAAGAGTGTTTGAATATACCCCTGGTTTTATTCACGCTAAGAGCTTTGTGTGTGACGATAAAATCGCTGTGTGTGGTACAATTAACCTTGATTATCGTTCGCTCGTACACCACTTTGAGTGTGGTGCGTGGATGTATAACACTGAGAGCATTGTTGATATGAAATACGACTTCATAAATACTCTGGATGTTTCACAGGAAGTTTCGAAAAGAGAAGCGAGATTCACATTTTTTAATCGAGTATTCGCAGAGCTTATGAAAGTGTTCTCTCCACTTCTGTAAAAATGTATAAAAACAAGGCACTCTTTTAACAGAGTGCCTTTTGTTATTATTTTAGTGTACCATACTAAGGTGTATCAGCTATCAGTAACCTAAGCCGAAAGCTAAAGTTTCAGGGAAGTACACAGCCCAGAAAACTTCGTTGTGTCGAGCGTCGTTGTCTACAACAGTTTTTAAGAGCTCTGATGGATAGCCTTTCTTTTCCATCCAGCCCTGCATAGCAACAGCGCTTGGATAGAGCTCCTGCTCTAAAGCGTCGTTCTTAGAGTTACCATTGAAGAAGTAGATGCGCGGAAGTTTTGAGCTGTCAGAGAAGTCGAATTTAGAGAGGTATTCGTCCCATGTAGCGTCGTTGTAAAGTAAAAATGCAGGGGAGATAGCACCGATGTATGAAAATTTATCCATATGCTCCATACCAATGTAGAAAGATTCGATACCGCCTGATGATGAGCCTGCGATACCGCGGATGGAGTTAGTGTTGTAGTTAGCTTCAACGTAAGGGATAACCTTTTCAACTACGAAGTCCGAGTACGCTTCGCCGGTACCGTTTTTGAAACCGTCGTTGTTGTACTTTGGAATTACATCGCCGATATCAGGAGTGAGCTCGCTGTCACGCTTTGAGTTAGCATTATCGATACCAACTACGATGATACCATCACCGCCATTTTGCATATATGAGAGGACAGTTTCGTCAACTTCCCACTCGTACTGAGAGCAGTTTTCATCGTTACCGAAGATATTCTGACCATCAGTCATATATAGTACGGAGTACTTTTTATCTTTATCGTTTGCGTCGTAGCCAACAGGAGTCCAGATTGTGATACGTTTGTTGTAGCCTTTACTGTATTCGAGGTTAATCTGATTTATAGTACCCTCGTTTTCCTGACCATATGGATACATACCGCATATAAACTTACCGCTTAAAGTGGTAATAATAAAATAACCTGAGTTTGCGACAGTAAGAGGTGTATCGGTAGTCTGTGCAGTGCCATTAGAGAAGATGATACGGTCGTACTTTGATGTGTCTACGTTCATAGTGTACACAGTTTCTCCGTATGAATTTTCTGTGCCGTCTGTCATTAAAGTGCCAGGCCATGCGGACATCTGGTCGCCTGTTTCATTATTATAGATATATGCGTAAACAGTTTTCCACTTTCTGTTGTTTGAGAAATAGATGTTGATTTTCGGGTCAACTTTGTTTTCGCTAGGAGCCACAGTTTCATCCTCCTGTGCTGGGAATTTGTCAATCATTTTAGCGACTTTTTGCTGAATAAGTGTTGCATCGATTACTGTAACATCGAAGTCTTTGTTAACATTAGCAACCTCGATTTGCGAGTCTGTAAGCTCGTCTAGTTTAGCAACGTGACGCTGAACTAAAGTGGCATCGATAACCGCAATATCTCCGTTTAAGTCAACATCGCCCAGAAGTGTGGCTGCACCAGCAGAAATAGAGGTCAGTGCAATGACCGAACACAGTATAACTGCTGTTAAAATAACAGTAAACTTGTTTTTTTGCATAATAATACCTCCGATGCAATTAAATTACTTAAATTGTATCATCTAAAAATGTGCAGTTCAATAGGAAATTCAAATTTTGTTCAAGTATTATTTGTTGACAAGATAGAAGTAAATTTGATATAATTTTTACATATATAATCGGGATAATATTATCCTGTGACAAGTTTTTGTAAGGTGAAACTTATGGCAGGTTTTTTTAATCGCAGAAAAATAGATAAAGGTATCGACGAATACTACGGTATGGAAGAGGTAAAAGCTCCGAAAAAGCTTAAATTTTCCATGCTGGTTATTATTGCGCTTGTTTTAGTTTTTGTTGTTATTGTATCCATTTTTAGTATTAATTTAAACAACAATTCTTTCAAGAAATTCCATCGTGCGTCAATAAAGAATTTCGAAAGCTCTGGGTTTGAGTACGAAGTTAATGCTGGTATAAATGGTGAAAACTATATGAGCTATGCCGGTGCACTTGAGTTTGATTTAAGAGATCAGATTCTCGAGTCGCAATACCACGCAGTATACACTGATTATGAGTATGACGCTGTTTCTTATGCGCATAAGTCTCAGGCGTACAGAGGTAATTATTACGGTGGAAGATGGACTGTAGAGGAATACACAGAAAAAGCACTTGACTTTTTCTCATTTTATAGAAGCTATAAAAGAGGCGAATTCGACGCAGGTGCGCTGGTGCGTTTTACTGAAACCAACGATATTTTCAGAGCAGTACAGCTCAGAAACAGCACTATGGCTACTATTGAAGAGCTTAGTAAACCTACCGCAATAAACAACATATTGCATCAGAAGATACAGAGCACAGAGAATGGCACAGTTTATACTTTTACTCCTGATATGGATGAGGTTATGGCGATAGTCACAAGAAACGTCGCTTCTGCTTATTCGAGTGCAAAAGAGTATAACGAGGTTAAACAGCGAATTGACGAAAGTATGACTAATCTCGAAAACGCTCAAACTACTGTTTCGTACACTATAAGTCTTGATAAGTACCTGACGGATATTGAGATAGTGCATATCGTTAATGGAGACAGATACGTCATTGAAATTCACATGAGTAACTTCGGAAAAACTGATGTCGAAGTCGCAGATGGCTTTCTTACTGCCGCTGGCGTTGAGTAAACACATATAATTTATAGAAAAGGGGTGAGGATTTGAAGAAAAGCGTAAAAATTGAGTACGGATGTTGCTGTAACATCGGTAAAATCAGAAGAAACAACGAGGATAATTTTTACTGTGCAGGTGTCTTCAGATCTGATCCTGACTCTAATGAAGAAGTAGTCACAAGTGGCGTGGTGAGTTCTCTCGACAACGAGCTCTTTGCGGTGTTTGACGGTATGGGCGGCGAAGCGTGTGGCGAGGTTGCATCCTTTATAGCTGCACAGCAGAGCGCGTTCTTTTGCGAAGATAAGGGCGAGTATGAGGAATATCTCTACGAGCTGTGTGAAATTTTAAATGACCGCATTTTAGAAGAAACCAAAGCAAGATCTCTTGTGCTTATGGGTACTACCTGTGCGATGATTCAGTTTTTTAAAGACGAAATTTATATCGCAAATGCAGGTGACAGCCGTATATACAGATACAATAAAAACAAACTCGAACAGATTACTCAGGACCACGTTGCTCACGGCTACGGAGCTAAAGCTCCGCTGACTAAGTTTTTGGGTACTCCTGACAAAAACGGAATTTCTCCGTACATTGCACGCGGTGCATACAAAGTAAATGATATTTTTATACTTTGTACTGATGGTGTTTATGATATGCTGAGCGAAGACATACTAAAAGAGATTGTTGATGTAAAGCGCAGTATGGAAGACGTGGCAAAAGATATTGTACACGCGGCGGTAGAGCGTGGCGGCGTTGATAATGCGACAGTTGTTTTGTGTAAAATAAGTAAGTAGAAATACGTAAGTAGGATAGATAAAGGAAGATGTGCTATGGCATATAAAAATGATAAAACTAAAAACAGAAGACGTTATCGTTCGCGATATCGCTCTGCTCATAACTATAAACAGCAACGCTCTTCGTCATCTAAGGCGGCGGTTCTTGTTGCT
Organism: Ruminococcus sp.; assembly: GCA_017380355.1. Classification (GTDB taxonomy): domain Bacteria; phylum Bacillota; class Clostridia; order Oscillospirales; family Acutalibacteraceae; genus Ruminococcoides. Next base: position 19,876 of record JAFOED010000035.1, read on the forward strand.
GTACTCACTTTTGTTGTTATTGCTTCACTCGTCGTAGTGTTCACTTTCGGCGATAGCATTTATACAATGCTTGACAATGCCTTGAGCGAGATTACTGCTACAGAAGCTCCGACACAGGCGCCTACTGAAAAGCCGACAGAAAAACCAACAGAGCCTCCAACAGAAGCGGAGACTGACCCACCAGTACAACAGGATGAGCAGTTTATGCAGTTGCTCACTCTTAACAATATGGAAGAAAGCGACATAAAGGGTAGTCAGCTTGTCTTCGTTGACGGTGATGAAAGCACTCTTACATGTAAGGTTTACTGCTACGAGAAAAATTCAGACGGTGTATGGGTTCAGGCTATCGGCCCGTTTGATGGCTTTATCGGTGAAGCTGGTATCGATGAGATGGTATCTCCGTATGAGAATAAAACACCTGTTGGTGTGTTTGCTATCGAGTATGCTTTCGGTACACAGTATAATCCAGGCACAGGTCTTGATTATAGCCAGTTTACGATTTATGACTACTGGATTACTGACCCTGCATCTATAAACTATAACCGCTGGATGACAAGCTCTGAGAACAAAGACTGGGAGAGTGCACAGTGGCTGTACGAATACACAAGGTCATATCCTCACGCTATCGTATTTGACTACAACCGTTCTAACGTTGACAGATCACAAGGCTGTGCGAAGTTTATACACGTAAGCGACTCTCAGACTTACGGCGGTGTCGGTATTGCTGAATCAGATATCGAGTCATTACTCTACTGGCTTAACGCATCCGCTACTCCGTACGTTTGTATTTCAAAGTAAATAGTCAAAAAATTAAGGCTGGCGAGAATCTCGTCAGCCTTTTTTGTTTGTTAGTTTTTAAGTTTTTCTTTTTTAGTCGGTAGCTGTGCGAGCACGATTGCTGCAAATACAACTACACAGCCGATTATTTCTATTAGTGCTAGAGATTTGTTGAGTAATATCCATCCACCGAGTGCTGCGAAAACCGACTCTAAGCTCATAATGATAGAAGCGACGGTCGGATTGTCGGAGTACTTCTGACCGATAATCTGGAGTGTATAGCCTACGCCTGAACTCATAATACCGAGGTAAAGGATGTAGCGTGACGCCTGCATAATACTCTCAAGAGATGGACGCTCGAAAACAACCATAAGCACGAGTGATAACACACCACAAGTGAGAAATTGTAATGTCGCAAGCTTTACTGCGTCAACTCTGCTGATAAAGTGGTCGACACATAGAATCTGGAACGAGAACGACACAGCACAACACAGTACAACAATATCTCCAAGATATATACCCGAAATTCCGCTTGAACCACATAGCAGATACAGACCCAAAATAGCGACTAAAGCGCTGATCCATACATTAAGACCGACTTTGCGTTTGAAGAAAAGTCCGAGTATCGGAACAAAAATAACGTATAGCGCGGTTAAGAATCCGCTACGTGCTGAGATAGCCGCGTCACTTGGATACAGCGAAATACCGAACTGCTGAATGTTCGATGAAATACATAAAAATGTACCGCACAGCACACCTGCGGTGATAAGTAGTTTTCTGTCTGCTTTTGTGCGTTCCAGTATAGGGCGACCGCTTTTCTTGGATGTAATTAGTATGAGCGGAATGAGCGCTATAACCGCGACAAATGAGCGCAATGCGTTTACAGTAAATGTACCGACATATTGAGCCGCTTGCTCTTGTTGTACAAACGCAACACCCCATACGAGCGCTGCTGTGAGCAAGGCGAGGTTGGCAAAAAGTTTTCTTTTGTTCATATTACCCTCCAATTTCCTTATGAATGATACAGTAAAAACTACAACGTGTCAATATCTAGTAATATTTGTGTTGAAAATTTCAATATTTAGTGTTATAATGACGCTATATTTAAGCTTTTTATCGAAAAAACGCGATTTTTATACACATCCAATTTATAGGAGGTAGTTTATGAAAAAATTTATGATTATCAGCGCGGTTCTGATTATTATAGCTGGTGCAGTGTTTTCGTTCAGCCTTTACCACTACTTTGATGTAAAGAATAACGAAGCGACTGCTGACCAGGTAATGCCTCAAAATACTGACGACAAAAAGGAAGACAAAAAAGAGGTGAATTTAGACGCAGAAGTTCCGGCAGAGTTCCAAGATGGCGGTATCTTCTCACAAAATTACGATAAAGCGTACAAGGACACTCTCGCTATGACTAACGAGCAGATGGTAGCGCAGCTAATCATCGGCACTTGTCCGACAGATGGCAGCGCAGGCTCGAAGCTCGACAAGGTAGCACTCGGTGGTTATTACTTTACAGACTCAAATTTCACTTCTCTTTCTAAAGAACAGATAAAAGAAGAGCTTGCTTCATACCAGAAAAAGTCTGATGTAGAGATGATTTTAGCGGTTGAAGAAGAGGGTGGTGCTGTTACTGCGCTGAGTGATTTAGACGCTTTCCCTGATGAGGATTTCTACTCACCACGCGAGATTTTTGCAGAAAAAGGACTCTCTGGACTTCAGGATAGCGAAACACAAAAAGCGCAGATGCTTTCTTCTGTCGGAATTAACTTAAACCTTGCTCCTGTGTGCGATATGGCAGAAGATTTTACTCAGATTATGTACTCACGCTCACTCGGTGGCACACCTCAGGAGACTTCTCAGTACGTAAAGCATACTACTCAAATCAGTCAGGGCAAGGGCGTATCGGTAGCGCTCAAGCACTTCCCAGGTTACGGCACAATCCCTGACACTTACCTTCCTGTTGTTACTGACGACAGAGAAGCAAGCACATTTGAATCACGAGATTTCCTTCCATTTAAAGCAGGTATCGATAGTGGCGCTCACTGTGTGCTTATGTCTAATATACTGAGCACAGAACTCGACCCTAACTGTATTGCATCCCTTTCAGATTACACTCACACAATTCTTAGAAACGAGCTGAAATTCACAGGACTTATCATCACAGATAATCTTAACAATGCGGATTACAGCGAGTACGCAAACGGCAAGGACGTTTATGTTCAGGCAATACTTGCGGGTAATGATATGATTATGGTTGATGATATCGACTCTGCGTATAACGCGATTTTAAAAGCGGTAAACGACGGCACAATCAAAAAAGAAACCGTACAAAAAGCGTGTATGCGAGTTTTAGCTTACAAGTACACAGCAAAGATTATAAAATAAAAAGAAGCTCCGAGTTTGGTCGGAGCTTTTTTTATTAGAAGAAGTTTATTATGCTTTCTTTGTCTGCTATAATCTTGCCTTGTGCGTAGTTAGGTCTTCCGCCACCTTTGCCGTTAAAGCTTAAGTTAAGCTCTTTTACTTTATCGCGTACGTCGAGTGTGGAGCTTGCTACAACGTAAGAGAAGTCGCCGTTTTCGCCCTCTGAGAAGAACGCAACGAGTTCTGATTTATCTGTGGTTTCGTTAACTAAAGCTCGCATATCGTCAAACGACGCACCTTTTGTGAAACCTAAAACAACATTATCTTTTGTGAGAATTTCGAGGTTAGCTTTCGAAAGTTCTGCGTTTAATCTGTTGATTTCAGCCTTCAGAGTGCCGACTGTTTCGTGGTCTTTCAGTACAAACTCGTTGACTTTTTCTCTAGGAGAAGATAGGGCGTGCATCAGCTCTTTTGTGTTGTCACAAAGAGTAGAGTAATCCATAAATGCGTTTATACCGCAGACCATAGTCAGACGCATACCGCCTTTGTACTGGATGTAGTCGATGATTTTAACTAAACCGATTTCGCCTGTGCGGTGAACGTGAGGAGCACAGCACGCGCAGGTGTCGTATCCATCGATGGTTACCAGTCGTACTCCGCTTTCTAAATCTAGCTTACTTCTGTATGACAGGTTTTTTAGCTCCTGTTCTTCAGGGTAGTAGGCTGTGATTTCGCGGTTTTCGTAAATCGCTTTGTTAGCTATAAGCTCGACTTTCTTAATATCCTCGTCAGAGAGGATTCCGCTAGGGTCAAGTGTGAGAGTTTTCTCGCTCATATGAAAACCGAGGTTGTCGTATGAAAAAAGTGTGTTGATAATACCTGAAACCAAGTGTTCGCCTGTGTGACTCTGCATACGGGCAAAACGAGTGTCCCAGTCAAGCTCGCATTTAACAGTTTCACCAACTGTCACAGATTCTTTCAGAGTATGTGTGATTACTTCGTCTTTAATCTGTACGTCTAAAACTTCTAAGCCGTTAATATAGCCTTTATCTGCCTGCTGACCGCCACCCTCAGGGAAGAAAGCGGTTTTATCGAGCACTACAGCGTATCCGTTTTTGCACTCTTCACACGATAAAACAGTAGCTTCAAATTCTTTTATATAAGCATCGTTTTCGTAAAGTTTGATAGTCATTATATTCACCTTTTTAGTAGTGATAATAAGCAGGACCGCAAATTGTGCGGTCCTGTTTTAGTTTATTATTTAAGTTTTTCGATGAGCATAGCACGGATAGCGGCAGGGTCACCACTACCTTTTAACTCTTTCATACAAGCACCGAAAATAGCCATTAATGCTTTTTCTTTACCTGATTTGTAGTCTGCTACTGCCTGTGCGTTTGCTTCGATAGCCTTGTCGATAACAGCCTCAATCTGTGAGTTATCAACTTCTACTAAGAAGCCCTGTTCTTCAACGAACTTCTCAACATCAGCGCCATCTTCGATAACTGCGATGAGAGTTTTCTTCGCAGCACCACGGTTGAGTTTACCCTCGTCAACCTTTTTGATGAGGAAGGAGAGACCTTCTGCAGAAATTGCTAAATCCTTGAGCTTTAAGCCAGCTTTACGTAAGATACCTGCACAGTCGGTGAGAATCCACGCAGCAGCGTCCTTAGGGTTGCAACCTAAAGCGATAACGTCGTCTAAAAGTTTAGCGACAGTGTGCTCTGACATAAGCATAGCGATTTCTTTGTCAGAAATGCCAGCCTGTGAGTAGCTTTCAGCTTTCTCGTCTAAAGCTACCGGCTTGTTTCTCTTGATCTCCTCGAGCCACTCGTCGTCAATAACGATAGGCATAAGGTTAGGGTCAGGGAAGTAACGGTAGTCAGCTTCTGTTTCTTTGTTACGCATAGCAGAAGTCTTGCCAGATACGTCGTCAAAACGGCGAGTCTCCTGAACGAGTTCTTCAGTACCGAACTCTAAAGCGTCCATATGGCGCTGAGCTTCATAGCGGATAGCGCGGTCGATAGCTTCGAAAGAAGCCATATTCTTAATCTCGGTACGAACACCGAATTCTTCACTACCTTCTTCGCGTACAGAAATGTTAACGTCACAACGCATAGCACCTTCTTCACATTCAGAGATGCCAGTTGATTTGAACATAGATTTGAGTTTTCCGAGGTAAGTTACAACCTCTTCAGGTGAACGGAAGTCAGGCTGTGTAACAATCTCGATGAGCGGTACAGAAGTACGGTTGAAGTCAACGAAAGAAGAGTTACCGCCGTGTACGAGCTTACCTGCGTCTTCTTCCATGTGAATCTGCTTGATGCGGATATCACGCTCGCCAGCTGCTGTCTTTACTTTAACTAAACCGTTTACACAGATAGGATGGTTGAGCTGTGTAATCTGGTAAGCACAAGGAAGGTCAGGATAGTAATAGTTCTTTTTATCAAAAGTAGTGTAGCGGTTGATTTCGCAGTTGAGCATAAGACCTGCAGTAGCTGCGAGTTCAACAACGCGCTTATTCATAACAGGGAGCATACCCGGCATACCAGAGCATGCAGGACAGACACAGTCGTTAGGCTCAAGTGGTGAAGAGTGTCCGCCACAAGAACAGAAAATCTTTGACTGAGTGTTTAATTCAACGTGGGTTTCAAGGCCGATAACGAGTTCATAAGCCATAATTATTCACCTTTCCTTTCCACGGATTTTGCGAGCGATAAGAGTGTGCTCTCAGAAAAATGTGCGCCAAGTAACTGGACGCCACCTGAAACAAGAGCAGGTGTACCGATGAGGTTTGGTACTGCTGTGAACACGCTCTCTGCATATACTTTTGTGAAAGCATCTTTGATGTCGTATGATTTGTACTCGTCTTTTGTGCAAACAGGAGTGAGCACAGCGTCGTAAGTTTCAAAGAGAGCTTTCATTTTATCAGCTACAACGCGTCTGATTTTCAGCGCTTTTTCGTAGCAGTCTGTGTAACGTGTTTTAGAAAGAACATCAGAGCCGTAGAGAATAACTGTCTTTGTAAGGAAGTTAAAGCCCTCACTACGTGAGTTTACGTAAAGCTCGTCGATGTTTCTGTATTTTTCACTACGATGACCGTATTTAACACCATCGTAACGGGAAACGTTGTTGCATGTTTCAGCGCACATAAGAATCTGCCACGCTGTGTTTGCAGTATCGAAGAAGTCGCATGAGATTTCTTCGACGATAACGCCCTGAGCTTTAAGAGACTCAGCGTAAGCTGTGATTTTTGCTTTAACAGCATCGTCAGCTTTGTCGAAAAGCTCTTTTACGATGCAGACTTTCTTTGAGTTTACATCTGCGTTTGTGTCATAAGTGTATTTTTCAGTGCGAAGGCTTGTGCCGTCTTTTTCGTCAACACCTGCGATGATAGTCATAATCTCTGCTACTTTGTCAGCAGACTTTCCATAAACACCGAGCTGTTCGCCACTTGCAGCACAGGAGATAACACCATAGCGTGAAACTGTGCCGTAAGTAGGCTTTAAGAAGTTAACACCTGATAAAGCGGCTGCACGACGAGGAGCACCGTTCATATCAACACCTAAAGCAGCTTCTACTTTATCGCTGTTTACGAGCTCTGCAGCAGCGCCCTTGAGTGCTTCATCTTTATCAAATTCATTGTAGTAAGAAAACTCGCCGACTAAATCGAGAGAAAACTCGCCAACGTGAGTTTTGCCTGAAATATCAAAGCCTGCTTTTTCGAGTCTTTCTACAGCTTCAGCTGAGAAAAGTGGCTTGTAGCCGTCTAAAATGTGTGAACCTGCGGTAGAAAGAGTATCTTTTACTAAAATAGTATCGTCAACTGCAATCTTGCCGTTTTCGTTAATAATTTCTGCGTAATACTTCATTTCTACTCACCTCACTTTACAAGTCGTGGTACAACCCAGGAGTCGTCACTGCGCTGTGGAGCACTCTTCAGTAACTCTTCGCGTGTGAATGGCTGTACTCGTTTGTCTTCTCTTAAGATATTTGTCATTTCCATAACGTGGACCATAGGCTCAACAGAGTCTGTGTCAACGTCTTTAAGTGTTGCTTCGAAAGTCTTCATCTGCTCAAAGATACCCTGCATTGTTGTTTCTTCTTCGTCAGTAAGGGAGAGCTGGTTTAACTGCTGGGAGTTTGAGAAAGTTGAACGCTTTGATGACGCAGCTTTTGCGCCACCTTTAGCAGAGCCACGGTTAGAGAGTGCGTTAGTAGTACCGAGCAGGTGAACGTCCTCAAGCTGCTGGTCTGTTACTTCAGATGGTGCACCTAAAAGTAAATCCTGAGCGTTACCGTTGAGTGGGAACGCGATTACGTCTAAAATCTTTTCCTCGTCTGTTAAAAGCATAACCATACGGTCGATACCAGGAGCCATACCTGCGTGAGGAGGTGCGCCGTACTGGAACGCTGTATATAAAGCGTTGAAACGCTTTTTGAGCTCACTCTCATCGTAGCCTGCGATTTCGAAAGCTTTCTTCATGATTTCGATATCGTGGTTTCTAACAGCACCGGAAGCAAGCTCAATACCGTTACATACGAGGTCGTACTGGTAAGCAAGAACTTCTTCAGGTTTTTTATTAAGGAGTGAATCCATACCACCCTGTGGCATAGAGAATGGGTTGTGTGTGAAGATTGTTTCGCCTGTTTCTTCGTCTTCCTCATACATAGGGAAGTCAACAACGAAGCAGAATTCAAACGCATCGTCCCTGATTAAATCAAGCTGAGTAGGAGCAGCAAGCCAAGAACGGATCATACCTGCTTTTTTCTCAGTATCGTTTTTCTTATCGTCACAGATGAAGAAGAGAGTCTCGCCTTCTTTTACGCCTGAGATAGCTGTGATTTCAGCTTTCTGCTCTTCTGTTAAGAACTTAGCGATAGGACCTGCGAAAACACCCTCTTTAAGAGTGATGTAACCTAAACCACCTAAGCCGACTTCTGTTGAAGTAGCGTATTTAAGTGAGTCTTCGAAGAATTTCTTACTCTTACCAACACAGTTAGCAACGATACCTCTGACAGGCTTGCCCTTAAATGCAGGGAAAGCAACGTTTGAGAAGAAATCAGTTAAGTCACAGATAACAAGTGGGTTACGAAGATCAGGCTTGTCGGAGCCGTATGTCATCATCGCATCAGCGTATGTGATACGTCTGAATGGCTTAGGAGTGATTTTCTTATCAGAGAAAGTCTTGAAAGTATCGTAGATAACGTCTTCACAAACGTCTAAAACTTCTTCCTGTGTAGCAAAAGCCATCTCGAAGTCGAGCTGATAGAACTCACCAGGAGAACGATCAGCACGAGCGTCTTCGTCTCGAAAGCACGGAGCAACCTGGAAGTAGCGGTCAAAGCCCGATACCATTAAAAGCTGCTTGAACTGCTGTGGTGCCTGTGGAAGAGCGTAGAACTTGCCAGGGTGCTTACGTGAAGGAACAAGGAAGTCACGAGCACCTTCCGGAGATGATGCAGTAAGGATAGGAGTCTGCATATCGAGGAAGTTTTTGCCTTCCATAATATTTCTGAGATGACGGATAATCTTAGAACGCATAACGAGGTTATGGTGGTTCTTCGGATTACGTAAATCGAGGTAGCGGTAC